>CALRME020000089.1:0-8453 GCA_943369045.1 Sphingobacterium thalpophilum | reverse complement strand
AGATGCCACGGTATTCGGTGAAAGTGGTCGCGCCAATGCACTTGAGCTGGCCCGACGAAAGCGCCGGCTTGAGCAGGTTGGATGCGTCCAGCGTGCCGCCCGACGCGGCGCCAGCACCGATCAAGGTGTGGATTTCGTCGATGAACAGGATGGCGTTGGGCTTGTCCTTGAGCGACTTGAGCACGCCCTTCAGGCGCTGCTCGAAATCGCCACGGTATTTGGTGCCGGCCAGCAGGGCCCCCATGTCCAGCGAGTAGACCTGCGAATCGGCCAGGATTTCCGGCACTTCCTTCTGCACGATGCGCCAGGCCAGGCCCTCGGCGATCGCGGTCTTGCCCACGCCGGCCTCGCCCACGAGCAGCGGATTGTTCTTGCGGCGGCGGCACAGGATCTGGATCACACGCTCGACTTCGTACTCGCGGCCGATCAGCGGATCGATCTTTCCGTCCTTGGCGGCCTGGTTCAGGTTCTGGGTGAACTGCTCGAGCGGCGAAGCCTTCTCGTTCTTTTCGCCGCCCTCTTCGCCTTCACTGGCGGCCGCTTCACCGCTCTTGGCAGGCTCGGGCGGATCGCTCTTCTTGATGCCGTGGGCAATGAAGTTGACGACGTCCAGGCGCGTGACGCCCTGCTGGTGCAGGTAGTACACGGCGTGCGAATCCTTCTCGCCGAAAATGGCGACCAGCACGTTGGCGCCGGTGACTTCCTTTTTGCCGTTGCCGGTGGACTGCACATGCATGATGGCGCGCTGGATCACGCGCTGGAAACCCAGCGTGGGCTGCGTGTCCACGTCGTCGGTGCCGGCGACCTGGGGCGTGTTGTCCTTGATGAAGTTCGACAGCGACTTTCGCAGGTCGTCGATGTTGGCCGAGCAGGCCCGCAGCACTTCGGCCGCGCTGGGATTGTCCAGCAGGGCAAGCAACAGATGTTCCACGGTGATGAACTCGTGGCGCTGTTGCCTCGCCTCCACAAATGCCATGTGGAGGCTGACTTCCAATTCCTGGGCAATCATGAGATTTTCCTTTGCCTTAGCGTTACGAGTACTGTAGATCGGTTCGACCGTGCTTTATTCAACCGGTTCACTCACACATTGCAGCGGATGGCCGGCCTGCCGGGCCGCCTCCGACACCTGGTCCACCTTGGTGGCCGCCACGTCCCTTGAATAGATGCCGCAGACGGCCTTTCCGTCCAGGTGGATCTTGAGCATGATCTGGGTCGCCGTCTCGCGGTCCTTGTTGAAGAATTCCTGGATGACCACGACGACGAACTCCATCGGGGTGTAGTCATCATTGAGCATGAGGACCTGGTACATCTGCGGGGGTTTTGTCTTCTGCGTCCGCCGCTCAAGCACCACCGAGTCGCCATCGTCGCCCCGGCTGGGCTTGGTGCGTGGCGCAGGGGGCTGCGAGGGAATTTTGCTTGCCATGAATTTCATTCTATAGACCGTGCACGAGCGCTGCGGCCTCTGGGTGAATTGGTGCCGGATTCGTCACATTCAAGCGACAGCGCCGCCACAACTTGCGGGGCCTGCAGAACTCGTGCAGCGCGCATACCCCCTGCGTTACACAGAAAACTTTAGTTGACAACCGCGGATCGAATCCGCGACACTCTTGCCGTGTTTGAGGGAAGAAAGCAGGGGTCCAGAATGGCGACCGGAACAGTCAAGTGGTTTAACGATGCAAAAGGCTTCGGGTTCATTGAGCCCGATGGTGGCGGCGCGGATGTCTTCGCACATTTCTCGGCCATCGCCATGGAAGGCTTCAAGACACTCAAGCAGGGTTCGCGCGTGACGTTCGAACTCACCGAAGGCCCCAAGGGGCAACTGGCGCAGAACATCCTGGCCGACACCTCTTCTATCCCCACTGAGATCGCCGTGCGCCCGCCGGAACGCCAGCCCCGCCAGTCGAAGGTCCGTGCGCCGCAGTTCCACGCATCGGGCCATGCCGAGCTGATGAGCAAGTAGGCAAGTCGGCCCCAAAGAAAAAGCCGCCTGGCATTGCAAGGCGGCTTTTTTGTGGCCGGGCTCCGCGAAGCCCTGCCGCAATTACATGTGGTCGATCATGACCTGGCCGAAGCCCGAGCAGCTGACCTGCGTTGCACCGTCCATCAGGCGCGCGAAGTCATAGGTAACCTTCTTGCTGGCGATGGACTTTTCCATGGAGCTGATGATGAGGTCGGCGGCTTCCTTCCAGCCCATGTGGCGCAGCATCATTTCGGCGGAAAGGATTTCGGAACCCGGGTTCACGTAGTCCTTGCCGGCGTACTTGGGCGCCGTGCCGTGGGTGGCTTCGAACATGGCGATGGTGTCCGAGAGGTTGGCGCCGGGCGCGATGCCGATACCGCCGACCTGTGCGGCCAGTGCGTCGGACACGTAGTCACCGTTGAGGTTCAGCGTGGCAATTACGCTGTATTCGGCCGGGCGCAACAGGATCTGCTGCAGGAAGGCGTCGGCGATCGAATCCTTGACGGTGATTTCCTTGCCCGTCTTCGGGTTCTTGAACTTCATCCACGGGCCGCCATCGATCTCGACCGCGCCGAATTCCTTCTTGGCCAGGGCGTAGGCCCAGTCACGGAAGCCACCTTCAGTGAACTTCATGATGTTGCCCTTGTGCACGATGGTCAGGCTGGGCTTGTCGTTGTCGATCGTGTACTGCAGGGCCTTGCGCACCAGGCGCTCGGTGCCTTCGCGCGAAACCGGCTTGATACCGATGCCAGACGTGTTGGGGAAGCGGATCTTCTTGACGCCCATCTCGTCCTGAAGGAACTTGATGATCTTCTTGGCCTTGTCGGATTCGGCTTCGAACTCGATACCGGCATAGATGTCTTCAGAGTTCTCGCGGAAGATCACCATGTTGGTCTTGTGCGGCTCCTTGACCGGGCTGGGCACGCCCTCGAAGTACTGGATGGGGCGCAGGCAGACGTACAGGTCGAGCTCCTGGCGCAGGGCCACGTTCAGCGAGCGGATGCCGCCGCCCACGGGCGTCGTCAGCGGGCCCTTGATGGAGACCACGTATTCCTTCACGGCAGCCAGGGTTTCTTCCGGCAGCCAGACGTCGGGGCCGTACACCTTGGTCGACTTCTCGCCGGCATACACCTCCATCCAGTGGATCTTCCTCTTGCCGCCATAGGCCTTGGCCACGGCCGCATCCACCACCTTGAGCATCACCGGGGTGATGTCCAGGCCGGTACCGTCGCCTTCGATGAACGGGATGATGGGCTGGTCCGGCACGTTCAGGGACGTGTCGGCGTTGACGGTGATTTTCTGGCCTTCGGCGGGCACCTTGATGTGCTGGTACATGGGGGAAACGTCTCCGGTGTGGAACTGGGAATTCGATGCGTTTTGCCCGGCGGCAAACCCTAGGATTCTAGCTGTGAAACTGTCAGAGGCCTTTCACGGTGACGCCTCCGGTCCAACGACCATCAGGACTTTGTCAACCAATTTGGGGCGAGGCCCGTTTTCGGTGTGCCTTCCGCACCAATGTGGGAGGTTTTTTTCGAAAAAACTAGTCAACTTCCAAAAGGATTTGAAATGAACAAGCTGCTCGCCACCCTGGTTGCCCTCTTCGCCGCCACCGCTTTCGCACAAACCCCGGCCGCCGCCCCGGCTGCCAAGGCCGAAGCAAAGGTCGAAGCCAAGGTGGAGAAGAAGGAAGCCAAGGCTGAAAAGAAGGAAGCCAAGGCCGACGCCAAGGCTGAAAAGACCGCCGCCAAGGCCGAAAAGAAGACCGACAAGGCCGCTGCCGAAGCCAAGGGCGACAAGGCTGTTGCCAAGGCTGAAGAAAAGAAGGAAAAGGCTGTCGCCAAGGCTGACGCCAAGAAGGAAGAAGCAAAGAAGTAATTCCTGCTTCCCCGAAATGCCCGCCACGTGCGGGCATTTTTGTTTTTGGCTCCTGTCAACGCGCGGATGACACGTCCCGTTACAGATGAGCCTTCCGTACGCGGGAGGATTTTCGAAAATCAAAATACTTTCCCGAACGGACTCAGACATGAACAAGCTCCTCGCAATCCTGGCCGCTGGCCTCTTCGCCTCCGCCTCTTTCGCGGCATCCCACGCTGGTGCCCCGATGGCTGGCGCGTCGGCAGCGCCCGCCGCCAAGGCTGAAGTGAAAGCCGAAGCCAAGGCTGAGAAGAAGGCTGTCAAGGCCGAAAAGAAGGTCGCCGCAAAGTCGGCCACGCAAGCCGAACTCGACGCCGCCTGGACCAAGCACATCTCCGAACGCGCTGCCCGCAAGGCCGCCCGCAAGGAAAAGGCTGAAGCTGCCAAGAAGGCCCGCGCTGAAGCCGCTGCCGCCAAGAAGGCTGCCAAGCCCATGGCTGCCGCCAAGCCCGCCGCCGAAGCCAAGGCCGTGACCGAAGCAAAGCCTGCTGCTGAAGCCAAGAAGTAATCCTTCCGGTTTCGCCCAGATGCCCGCCTTGTGCGGGCATTTTTGTTTATGACGCTGCAGTGTCAACCGCAGATTGCAGACCTCCGTTACTAGTGGACCTTCCGGTTTCTGGGAGGATTTCCGAAGAAAAACAGATTCACCAATTCCACAAGGACTCAGAAAATGAACAAGCTCCTCGCCGCCCTGATCGCCACCTTCTTTGCCGCCGGCGTTTTCGCTCAAGCCGCAGCCCCGGCTGCTCCTGCAACGCCCGCCGCGCCCGCAGCTGCAGCTGCCCCGAAGGCTGAAAAGCCCAAGGCCGCCAAGAAGGTTGCCAAGAAGCGCACCGCCAAGAAGGTTGTCAAGAAGTCGTAATCCGGACTCCGCTTTTCAACTGCAAATGCCCGCGGATGCGGGCATTTTTCATTCTCGACGGGGCACAATGGAAACCATGAACCGAGCAATACGCCTTTTTGCCGCCATTGGCCTGGCCACAGCCTTGGCGACCGCCGCCGCGCAGGATGCCCAGATGAACCTGCCTCGCGTCACCCTTTCAGCAGGCATGCACCAGATCGACGCGCAGGTCGCCCAGACAACCGACCAGCGCATGGTCGGCCTGATGAACCGCAAGGAGATGCCCCAGCATGAGGGCATGCTGTTCATCTTCGAGCAGCCCACGAAGCAGTGCTTCTGGATGAAAAACACACTGCTGCCGCTCACGGCAGCCTTCGTGGCCGACGACGGCACCATCGTCAACCTGGAAGACATGAAGCCGCAGACCCTGGATTCGCACTGCTCGGCCAAGCCGGTGCGCTATGTGCTGGAAATGAACCAGGGCTGGTTCGCGAAGAAGGGCATCAAGCCCGGCGCGAAGCTGGCGGGGACGCCCTTTCAGGGGAAATAAGAAAAGGCCGCATCAGCGGCCTTTTTTCAGTACGTGTTCCCAATCAGGCGAAGTTGCTTTCGGCAAATCCCCAGTTCACCAGTTTGTCCAGGAAGGTCTCCACGAACTTCGGGCGCAGGTTGCGGTAGTCGATGTAATACGCGTGTTCCCACACGTCCACGGTCAGCAGGGCCTTGTCGGCGGTTGTCAGCGGGGTACCGGCGGCCCCCGTGTTGACGATGTCCACGCTGCCGTCGGCTTTCTTGACCAGCCAGGTCCAGCCCGAGCCGAAGTTGCCCACGGCGGACTTGACGAAAGCTTCCTTGAAGGCCGCGTAGCTGCCCCACTTCTTGTTGATGGCCTCGGCCAGCGCGCCGGACGGCTCGCCGCCGCCGCTGGGCTTCATGCAGTTCCAGAAGAAGGTGTGATTCCAGATCTGGGCTGAGTTGTTGTAGATGCCGCCGCTGGACTTCTTGATGATTTCCTCCAGCGTCATGCTTTCGAACTCGGTGCCTTTTTGCAGGTTGTTGAGGTTGACCACATAGGCGTTGTGGTGCTTGCCGTGGTGAAACTCCAGGGTCTCTTTCGAGTAGTGCGGCGCCAGCGAATCGATCGCATAGGGCAGCGGGGGCAAGGTATGTTCCATGGTTTCCTCTCGTGGGTTTGTTGTCTGCGAAAGGGCGATTGTAGAAACTAAATCAGCCTCGGTGGTGACACGGTCAGATCGACCTCGCCATCCGCAAGGGTTGCACGAAGGGGCTGGCCCGGCTTCGTTTGCCGGGCACTGGTGATGGCCACTCCCTCAAGGTCGGAAAGCAAGGCATAGCCGCGCCGCAGGATGATCTTGGGGTCCATCAGCTCCAGCCTCAGGCTTGCCCGCGACAGTCGCTCATGGGCACTTGAGAGCCGCAGGTGCAGGGTACGGGCAAGGCCTGCCTGCAACGCGGGAAGCAGATTTTGCTGCTGGGTCAACCTGGCCCGGACGGCGTACTGAAGGCGCTGTGCCTGGCGCTCCAGCCGCAGGTGCTGGGCGGCCAGCCGGCCTGAGGGCCGGCCCAGCCGTGAAGCGGCCTGGTCCAGGCGTTGCGAGGCGTGATCGACGCGCCGGTTCAGCGCCCGGCCCAGCTTTTCCTGCACCAGTTCGACAGCGCCCAGCCACTGGTCCTGGGGTACGGCGGCCATCTCGGCTGCCGCGGTGGGTGTAGGCGCCCTGACATCGGCGCAAAAGTCGGCAATGGTGAAGTCTGTTTCGTGCCCCACGCCGCAGATGACAGGCACGGGGCTGCGCACAATGGCCCGGGCAAGTTGCTCGTCATTGAACGCCCACAGGTCTTCAATCGAGCCGCCTCCCCGAACCAGCAGGATTACGTCCACGCCAGGCTCAAGCTGGTAGAGCGCGTCGAGCGCGCGCACGATGTCGCCTGCGGCATTGGCGCCCTGCACCTGCGCGGGCGCGAGCACGACCGGGACATGCGGAGCGCGGCGCCGCAGGGCGGTCACCACATCGTGCAGCGCCGCGGCCCCCAGCGAAGTCACGAGCCCGATCGCCCGGGGCGCCAGGGGAACCGCACGCTTGCGTCCGGCATCGAAAAGGCCTTGCGCCTCCAGCCGGGCCTTGAGCTGCAGGAATTGCTCGAACAACGCGCCCTGACCTGCCCGGGAAAGCGATTCGACAATCAACTGCAGGTCCCCGCGCGGCTCATAAACCGCCACCCTCCCCCGGACCTCCACCAGGTCCCCGTCGCGCGGGACGAAATCCAGCAGTCCCGCTGCCCTGCGGAACATGGCGCAACGCAACTGTCCCTGCTGGTCCTTGAGCGAGAAGTAGCAATGCCCGCTGGAAGCCCGCGAGAAGCCCGAAACCTCGCCGCGAACCGCAACAGGATTGAAGCGCGCCTCCAGGGCATCAGCAACGGCGCGGCATAGCGCGCCAACTTGCCAGATTCTTGGCGCGGCTGCTGGGGTGTCCGGCTCAGCCATCAGCAAACTAGCGGCTTGGCGGGCGGTTCGCGCCGGCGACTAGTCCACAGGCAGCCAGAAAGCCGGCAAATACGGCGGATTCGCGCGAAAACGTAGATGCATCGGTCCAAGTGATTGATTTCATTGGATATTTTCCTGATCAATTTGTCATCATTTTGTCACGGCGAAGCATTGGCGCGGCTTGCCGAGGGATGGGCACTGGGTTCTGCACAAAGTTATCCACAACTTCTGTGAGTGAAGTCCTACATCGCGGGGGCAATCGAGAAGCCCGCATCGCGGCTCGAACCCGGATGACCGGTAGGCCATAATCGCGTCGCACTGCATCGCAGTTATTGGCGCGGAGACCCCTCTTTGTTTTCGATCATACAAGCCGCAGGCTGGCCCATATGGCCGCTGGTTGCCTGCTCCATCCTGGCGCTCGCGCTCGTCATTGAACGTTTTGTCAGCCTCAAGACCACCAAGATTGCCCCTCCCAGGTTGCTGGAAGAAGCGCTCAGCGTCTCCCGCCAGGCCGTGCCGGCGCCCGACGTGGTGACCCAGCTCGAGCAGAATTCCGCGCTCGGCGAGGTCCTGGCCAGTGGCTTTCGTGCTCTCAATTCCGACCCCCGTTGCAGCGAAGCCGACCTGCGCGCGACCATGGAAAGCACCGGCCGCGCAGTCGCACACCGGCTTGAGCGCTACCTCAGCGCGCTGGCGACCATTGCATCGGCCGCCCCGCTGCTTGGGCTGCTGGGAACGGTCATCGGCATGATCGAGATATTTGGCTCCCAGTCCGCGGCAGGCGGGGCCACTGGCGGCAACCCGGCGCAGCTCGCGCACGGCATTTCCGTGGCGCTTTACAACACAGCATTCGGCCTGATCGTGGCGATCCCGTCGCTGATCTTCTGGCGCTACTTCCGCGGACGGGTTGATGAATACCTGCTCGCGCTGGAACTGGCTGCCGAGCGCTTCCTGCGCCACCTCAATACCCTTCGCAAGTAAGGCCGGCTGCCCGCCATGAACTTTCGCCCACGCCCCAGGGAAGAGCCCGAGATCAATCTCATTCCCTTCATCGACGTGCTGCTGGTGGTGCTGATTTTCCTGATGCTGTCGACCACCTACAGCAAGTTCACGGAACTGCAGTTGCGCCTGCCCGTGGCAGACGCGGACGCGCAGCGTGACTACCCCAAGGAAGTCATCGTTGCCGTGAGTAGCGAAGGCAAGTACACAATCAACAAGGCGCCAGTTGC
>CALRME020000088.1:0-8486 GCA_943369045.1 Sphingobacterium thalpophilum | reverse complement strand
AGCTTCTGGAGCGTCTTGCCACAATGCTGGCCACCCTGCCCGCGCTTCGCCCGGGTTCACCGGACGGGGTCATCGCGGTCGAGGTGCGCAATCCGGAGATCCTGACCCCGGCTTTTGTGTCGGTGCTCAAAGCCGCAGGCGCGACCTACTGCATGGGCTTGCATGCCAGGATGCCCCCGATCGAGGAGCAACTGCCCATTCTGCGGGCGCTCTGGCCTGCGCCGCTGGTATGCCGTTGGAGCCTGCACCGCAAGCACGGCGCCTTCGGCTATGAAGAAGCCAAGGGCCTGTACGAACCGTTCGACAAACTGGTGGACCCTGACCCCGATACCCGCCATGCCCTTGCACGGGCTGCCGCAGGAACGATTTCGCGCGGGATGGACGCCTATATAGCGATCAACAACAAGGCGGAGGGCTCGGCTCCGCTCTCGGTCGCCGCCTTGGCGGAATCCATCGGCGTCCAACTTGCCGCAACAGGCGCAGCCTAACTTCCGGACAGCGTAAAGCTCACCGTGGGGACGGTGAAATCGCTGAATGGCGCGCCCAGGGCGATATCCCCGCCACCATGAAGCACGCATTCATCCCTGCGCAGGGCCAGCTCTGTGTCACTTCCGGTAAAGCGCACCCAGGTGCCATAGCTGCTCATGTCACTGAGCACGAAAGTCCCGTTGCGCCACTCGATCTTGGCATGCAGGCGTGACACCCGCTGGTCATTGACCACAAACTCTGCCTCGTTGACCCGGCCGAGATGGATGGGAAGTTCAGAGACGGAAAAAGAGGCGTTGACATCAAGCCAGGACAGCTCGATCTGCCCTTGCCGGGCGTCGCGCCGCGGTTGCAGGTGCTGCAGGCCGGCCGGTGCAGTCAACAGTTCTGACAGAACCTCCTCCTGCCAGTCCACCTGGAAAATCACCCGGGCCTCGGCCTTGCCGCGTATGTTGATGGGACCCAGGCTGCGAAAACGGACCCCATCGGCAGGCGAGGAAATCTGCTCGGTTGCCGTGTCGGTGGCCCATATCTGGTCGGCGCCGGACAGATCGCTCAGGCGCGATGCCACATTCACGGCGTCGCCATAACAGTCGCCGTCCACCTCAACGACTTCCCCACAAGCCACTCCGACCTGCAACCTCATGCGAAGGCGAGGAGGCCAGTTGAGGATTCGTTTGAGGTGGTTGCGCTGCATTTCAACCACCGCGTCAATGGCGCAAACAGCATTTGGGAAAAGCGCCAGAACGCCGTCGCCGAGTGTCTTGACAACCCGGCCACCATGAGCCTCGCAAACCTGGCTGATCCACTGGGTCAACCGGGTGACCGTTTCGGTCGCCTTGGCATTGCCCAAGGCCTCGAAAACGCCCGTGCTCCCCGTCAGGTCTGCAAATACAACAGTGCTAGTGGCGGCCATGCCTGGAAATGAGTTGATTGGGGCCAGTTTAGATCATTGGCCGGACCCGACGCCCAAAACTACAGGCCAAACCTACACGCCAAACCAAAGTCGTACGACCCGCAAACAATTAGAAACAACTTCACGTTTCGTTACCAAGCCCTTGATTTTGAATGTTGTTTTCCGTTAACTCCGTCACAGGTTTGACTTGCGCTTTAGCTAGCCTGCGAATAACTTGAACGTACGAACACATCTGTTCCATCTGAAGACATAAAGCAAAACCATGCGTTGGCTCAAACCAAACCTCAGAAGCAGCATCTACGGGCTGCTCGGCAACCCCGCGCCTCCGTCGGATTCGATGCTTGAAAGCGGCACCGAGGACATCCGCGAGGCCATGCTTGCAACCCTGGGCGACGCTGGCGGCAAGCACTTTCCCCAGATTACCCGCCGGATTCGCTACGCCAACGATATCCAGGGCCTTTGGTACCTGCGCGGTGACCTGATGGCAGCACTGGCTGCAATGCATGGCGAAGTGCAGGCGCGCCAGCAGATTTCCACCCTCAGCACCATGTTCCAGGGGCTGTTGCCCGGCAGCCTCAACTCCCGTCCCAGCCCGCTCGTGGGCTGATGCGCCCACGGTACCTGTCAGTGCTGGTGCCCCCACAGCAGGAACGCATCACGCCCTTCCGCCGCAAGGGTGACTTCAGCGCCAACAGGCAACATCACCTTGGTTGCCACATGCCCGAAAGGCAGGTTGCTCAGTACAGGGGCCTTGACCTGGTGGCGTAACCAGTCGATCACGGTCTTGAGCTTGAAACCCTTGTCGTTTGGTGCGAGCTTGTAGTTGGTAAATTGCCCCAGCACGATGGCTTTCTGCCGGCCCAGCACGCCACTGTGAAGCAGTTGGCTCAGCATGCGCTCGACACGGTAGGGATGCTCATGGACATCTTCCAGGAACAGGATGCCGCCGCTCACGGCAGGCATCCACGGTGTTCCCACGAGGCTCGAGAGAACCGCAAGATTGCCGCCCCACAGCACGGCGTGACCGATCTGCAACGGCTTTTCAAGCTTCTCCGCTGCAGGAAGCTGCCAGCCCGCGCCCTCGCCCTGCCCCGCCAGCATGTCTTCAAAGCAGGCTTGCATGATGTCGTCGGGGTCCCCCTCGACGCCGAAGTCCTCTCCGAGGGCGGGCCCGGCCCAGGTCGCAGCGCCGGTCTTGGCCAGCACGGCGCTCTGAAACGCCGTGAAGTCGCTCAGCCCTACAAACTGCGTGCCCTTTTCGATGGCCCTGGCAACCTGCCTGTACCGGATGCCACCCAGGATGCGGGTCAGGCCGTAGCCGCCGCGCGAAATCATCGCGATGTCGGCGCCGCTGGCGGCCGCCCGGTGGATGGCTGCCAGCCGGGTCTCGTCATCGCCGGCAAAGCGCATGTGCGTCGCCAGCGCCGCCTCGTCGATTTCGACTTCGTGGCCCATGGCCGTGAGCCTGGCCACCCCACGCCGGAATGCGGGCTTTTGCCGCACTGCGCTCGAAGGCGAGAAGATGTAGATATGTTTTTTCACGAGCGGAAGTATCCCACCGCCGCTTGCGCGATTTCGTGGCCGTGTTCCTGGACAAAGTGCCCTGCCTTGTCGATGACCATTGGCGGAGCGCATCCCCGGATGGTTTCGTGCAGGGTGTTCATGACGGACGCACCCAGCACAGGGTCTTGAGCACCGACGGCCATCATCGCCTTTCCCTGCCATTGGTTTGACCAGAAATCCCGCGCCCGGCGGGACACCACCGCCCCGTCAGAATCCGGAAATTCCGGCACCATGGGCGGGAAGGCGCGAAGAGCCGCCCGGTGCCCGCGGTCGGGGAAAGGCGCGCTGTAGGCAGCGCACTCCGCTTCGCTCATGTGAGGGTTGCCGCGCGCAAACAGGCGGGCCACATCGAACTCCGGATTGCGGTGGCACATCTCGCGCCAGGCAAAAAAGCCCGGGCTCAAGGGTGAGTCGCCGGTGGCCAGTGTTGTGTTCATTGCCAGGAGGCCGGCATAGCGCCCGGGCGCATCCATAGGGAGAGTCAGGCCAAGCAGCCCGCCCCAGTCCTGCACCACCAGCACCACATTGCGCAGGTCCAGGCGCTCGACCAGTTCAAGCAGCACCTGCCGGTGCCAGGCGAAGCTGTGGGCAGTGTCCTTTTTAGGCTTGTCGCTCTTGCCGAAGCCGATCATGTCCGGGGCCACCACACGGTGCCCGGCTTCGAGGAAAACGGGAAGCATCTTGCGGTACAGGTAGCTCCACGCCGGATTGCCGTGCAGGCAGAGCCATGTCACCGGCGCGTCCCTGGGGCCCTCGTCAAGGTAGTGCATGCGCAAGCCGGCCAGCGTCTGCAAATCGCTGACGTAGTGGGGCAGCCATGGATAGGCGGGCAGCCCCTCAAAGCGCCCCTGTGGCGTGCGGACGGCGTCCTCGCGCACCGGCTGCGCGGCCAGCCGGCTTTCCTGGCGCCGCTCCCGGAAAAAGTCGCCCAGCACGGCGCCGCATTCGTCGCGCAGCACGCCGCCTTGCACGGACGTCTGGTGATTAAGCTGCGCCTTCCCAAACAGGTCCACCACAGAACCTGCGGCGCCCGTTTTGGGATCGGCCGCGCCGAACACCACACGCGCCAGCCTGGCGTGCAGCATGGCGCCGCTGCACATGGCGCAGGGCTCGAGCGTGACGAAAAGTTCGCAGCCGTCCAGGCGGTAGTTGCCGATTGCCTGCGCAGCCGCGCGCATGGCCACGATCTCGGCATGGGCAGTCGGGTCGTGGGTGCCAACCGGGGCATTGCGCCCGACGCCCACGACTGCGCCATCGCGAACCACGACGGCACCGACGGGAATCTCGCCGGCCGCAGCGGCCTCGCGAGCCTGCGCCAGCGCCAGTTGCATGAATTGGTCGTCGCTCATGGCGCCAGGCAAGGGCATTTCAGCCGGCCGTGCCCAACCCCAGGCGCTCCATCCATCCGGCCAGCGCCCTTTCATCCTCGTTGCCGGCGGCGTACATGCTCTTGAGGGCCTTGTGCGATTCGCGCCGGTGCTGGTTGATCTTGACCTTGCACTGCAGCTCGGTGATTTTCAGCTCGAAGCCGACAATGCCAGCCAGCATCTTGTGGGCGAACTCCTCGCCCAGGTCACGCCATTGCTGCGCGTAGGACGGCTCGTGGTCGCCGATCAATTTCTTGAGCAAGCGGTCCTTGGCGAGCGCGTCTTCCACCAGGGTAGCTTCGACCGTGCAGTGAACTGCCAGGTAATTCCAGCTCGGAACCCGCGCCAGATCGGGGTAGACCTTGGGGGACAAGTAGGCGTGGGGACCCAGGAAGGTCACAACTGCCTTCGGCCGGGCCTGCAGGTAGCGCCAGTGCGGGTTGGGTTTGGCGCAATGCCCAAGCAGCACCTGCCCGCCCTCGCGCAGTTCCAGGTGAAGCGGCAGGTGCGTGATGAAAGGCAGGCCGTCGTCGTCGACGGACACCAGGCTGGCGAAGGGATGGTCGCGCATCAGCTCAGTGCTGATGGCGGCATCCGTCGATTTGAATTGGGGCGGCTGGTACATGCCGCAATTGTGCCGCGAGTCCCGCGAAGAAGGCTATTCCCACTCAATGGTGGCGGGCGGTTTGCTGCTTACGTCGTAGGTGACGCGGTTGATGCCGCGCACCTCGTTGATGATGCGGCTGGACACCTTCTTGAGCAGCGCATACGGCAACTCGGCCCAGTCGGCGGTCATGAAGTCGCTGGTCTGCACCGCCCGCAGCGCCACCACGTAGTCGTAGGTGCGGCCGTCGCCCATAACGCCCACGCTCTTGACCGGCAGGAATACAGTGAAGGCCTGGCTGGTCAGGTCATACCAGGTCTTGCCGCTCGCGACGTCCCTGAAGTTGCGCAGCTCCTCGATGAAGATGGCGTCGGCGCGGCGCAGCAGGTCGGCGTACTCCTTCTTCACTTCGCCCAGGATGCGTACGCCCAGGCCCGGTCCAGGGAACGGGTGACGGTAAACCATCTCATGCGGCAAGCCCAGCGCCACGCCCAGTTCGCGGACCTCGTCCTTGAACAGGTCACGCAGCGGCTCCAGCAGCTTCAGCCCCAGTTGCTCTGGCAGGCCGCCTACGTTGTGGTGGCTCTTGATGGTCACGGCCTTTTTGCTCTTGGCGCCACCCGACTCGATGACGTCCGGGTAAATCGTGCCCTGGGCCAGCCACTTCGCGCCCTTGGCACCGGCGCCGGTCAGCGTGGCCGCCTCCTGCTTGAACACGGTCACGAACTCGCCGCCGATGATCTTGCGTTTGGCCTCGGGGTCGGTCACCCCGGCCAGCTTGCCCAGGAACAGCTCGGAGGCATCGACACGGATCACTTTGGCGTGCAGTTTGCCGGCGAACATTTCCATGACCATGTCGCCTTCATTGAGGCGAAGCAGGCCGTGATCAACGAACACGCAGGTCAGCTGCTCGCCGATGGCGCGATGGATCAGCGCGGCGGCGACAGATGAATCCACGCCGCCCGACAGGCCCAGGATCACCTCCTCGTCACCTACCTGCTCACGTATCCTCGCAACGGCTTCGGCAATATGGTCGCGCATCACCCAGTCGGGCTTGGCTTCGCAGATGTTCAGCACAAACCGGTCGAGAATGGCCTTGCCCTGGGTGGTGTGCGTCACCTCGGGATGGAACTGCACGGCGTAGTAGCGGCGATCTTCGTCGGCCATACCGGCGATGGGGCAGGACTCTGTCGAGGCCATCAGCTTGAAGCCTGGCGGCATCTCGGTGACGTTGTCACCGTGGCTCATCCAGACATGCAGCATGCCGTGGCCTTCAGCCGTGGCGTAGTCCTGGATGCCGTCGAAGAGCCGGGTGTGGCCGCGTGCCCTGACCTCGGCGTACCCGAATTCGCGCTTGTGGCCGCCCTCAACCTTGCCGCCCAGGGCGTGGGCGATGGCGTACATGCCAAAGCAGATGCCCAGCACCGGGATGCCGAGTTCGAAAACTGCTTTCGGCGCACGCAGGGATTCGTCTTCCCAGAGGCTGGCGTGGCTGCCGGAAAGGATCACGCCCTTGAGCCGGCCGTCTGCGGCGAATTCACGCACCCAGTCGTCGCTGACGTCGCAAGGATGGACCTCGCAATACACGTGGGCTTCGCGCACGCGGCGCGCGATCAGCTGGGTGACCTGGGAGCCGAAATCGAGGATGAGGATCTTGTCGTGTTGCATGGGCTGCGGCACCGGGTCAGTCGGCCCGGTAATTCGGCGCTTCTTTGGTGATCTGGACGTCGTGCACGTGGCTTTCGCGAATGCCGGCCGAAGTGATTTCCACGAACTCCGCCTTGTTCTTCATCTCTTCGATGGTGGCGCAGCCGCAGTAGCCCATGCTGGCGCGTACGCCCCCGGCCATCTGGAACACGATGGAGATCAGCGAGCCCTTGTACGGAACGCGGCCCTCGATACCCTCGGGAACCAGCTTGTCGGCATTCGGGTTGCCGGTGGTGGCTTCCTGGAAGTAGCGGTCGGCGCTGCCCTGCTGCATGGCGCCAATCGATCCCATGCCGCGGTAGCTCTTGTAGCTGCGGCCCTGATAGAGCACGATCTCGCCGGGAGACTCTTCGGTGCCGGCGAACATGCCGCCCATCATCACCGTGCTGGCGCCGGCGGCGATGGCCTTGGAAATGTCACCGGAGTAGCGGATGCCGCCGTCGGCGATCAGGGGCACGCCGCTGCCCTGCAGGGCGATGGCCACGTTGTCGATGGCCATGATCTGGGGCACGCCGACACCGGCGACGATGCGGGTGGTGCAGATGGAACCCGGGCCGATGCCGACCTTGACCGCATCCGCGCCGGCCTCGACCAGCGCCAGCGCTGCCGCGCCGGTGGCGATGTTGCCTCCGACCACGTCGATCTGCGGGTAGTTCTGCTTGACCCAGCGAACGCGCTCGATCACGCCCTTGCTGTGGCCGTGGGCAGTGTCCACCACGATGGCGTCAACGCCGGCCCTGACCAGGGCTTCAACGCGTTCTTCGGTGCCTTCGCCCACGCCCACTGCCGCACCCACCCGCAGGCGGCCGGAGGCGTCGCGTGCGGCATTGGGGAAGCTGGTCTGCTTGGTGATGTCCTTGACGGTGATCAGGCCCTTGAGCTCGAATGAATCATTGATCACCAGCAGGCGCTCGAGCTTGTACTTGTTGAGCAGCGCCTTGGCCTCGGCAGGGCTGGTGCCTTCCTGCACCGTAATGAGCTTGTCGCGGGGCGTCATGATCTGGCTGACCGGCAAGTCGTAGCGGGTCTCGAAACGCAGGTCGCGGCCGGTCACGATGCCGATCACCTTGCCGCCATCCACGACCGGAAAGCCGGAGATCCCCAGCTGCTCCTGCATGGCGATGACCTGGCGCACGGTATGCGTGGGTGTGATGATGACGGGGTCTCTCAGCACGCCGGACTCATACCGCTTGACGCGCAACACCTCGGCGGCCTGTTGTTTCGCAGTGAGGTTCTTGTGCACGATGCCCATGCCGCCTTCCTGGGCGATGGCGATCGCCAGGCGCGCTTCCGTCACTGTGTCCATGGCGGCGGACACCAGCGGAAGGTTCAGGACAATGTTTCGGGAGAAGCGGGTCGCGAGGGAGGTGTCCTTGGGCAGGACCTGGGAGAACGCTGGCACCAACAATACGTCGTCGAAGGTGAGCGCTTTGCCGAGTAGGCGCATAGGGATAGCTCCAAAAACACGATTGTACCCTTGTCCCCAAGCCCCTCGGTACTAACCCTTGCGCCGTCCTTTGCGTCCCAGTTGCAAAAATACAGCGGTCCCGGCAAACATGCAGAAACTGCACCCGGCGGCGCTACACTGACTATATGGACTTCAAACTTGCTTCAAAATCCCTGATTCTGGCGCTCGCCGGCGCATCATTTGCACTCACGGCGGCAGCCCAATGGCAATGGATCGACAAAGACGGTCGCAAAGTCTTTAGCGACCGCTCGCCGCCAGCCGACATCAAGGAAAAAGATATTTTGAAACGGCCTGGCAGCAGCACACGAATTGCCACTGCAATTGCCCCCGCAGCCGGGACGGCCGCACCGCCCGCCACGGCAGCGTCAGCAGGCA
>CALRME020000087.1:0-8488 GCA_943369045.1 Sphingobacterium thalpophilum | reverse complement strand
ATTGTAGCTGCAACTGTTGCATATGCAAGTTTAATTTAAACAGAGTTCAAACCAGAGGAAGAGAAGCGATGACGCAAGCAATGACCCACCAGCTCGAACAATGGCTGGCAGATGAAAAGGCCGTGCTTGACCGCATGAACGCAGGCGCGGGCGCCGGTGTGGCCCGTCCTGAACAGGTGATGGGCATGACCGGCCTGCAAACCATGCAGGCCATGCTGCGCGGCGAGCTGCCCTACCCGCCGATTGCCAAAACACTGGACTTCACCCTGGTCGAGGCCAGCGAAGGCCGCGCCGTGTTCCAGGGCACACCCGGCCCCGCGCACCTCAACCCCATGGGCGGCATCCACGGCGGCTGGTACGCCACCCTGCTCGACTCGGCCCTGGGCTGCGCAGTGCACACCATGATGCCGGCGGGCCGCGGCTACACCACGGCCGAGCTGGGTGTGAACCTGGTCAAGGCCATTGGCGCCAAGGCGCCGCGCGTGCGCGCCGAAGGCAAGGTCCTGCACTGCGGGCGGCAGCTGGCTACGGCCGAGGCAAGGCTTTACGGCCCCGACGGCACGCTGTACGCGCACGCCACCACCACCTGCCTGGTGTTCGAGCTGCCTTCGCAAAAGTAAGTCTTTCGTGAAGACCGATAATTGGAACTACTAAAAAAGGTAGTTCCCATGAGTGACTGGCAGGAAAATATTGCGGCTGCAACGGCCGCTGCCGAGAAGATGCAGGCCGCCGAAGGCATTGCAGAAAGCCGGTTCGATGCCGTGCACGCCCAGCCCGATGCGGTGAGCACCGAGGAATTCCGTGACTGGATGGCGGCCCGCCACGCCACCGATGCGGCCTGGGGCACCTGGTCGCAGGTGATGGACAGCAAGCCCGCGGGCTGAACCTCAACCGCGCTCAGGCGCCGCCGTCATATTCCACGCCGTCGCACACACCGGCGGTAAAACTCAGCTGCACGCGGAAGTTGATCCGCCGCCATTCCAGCACTTCGCGGCCGACGTGGACCTTCATGCGGCTGCTGGGCTCGCAGGTGTGCTTGATGATCTCTTCCATCGTCCGCCCGGGGATGCGGCCCAGCGCCTCGAACTTGCGCCGCAGCGAAGCGGAGCGCACGGCGCCGGCCCAGGCGCTGGCCAGGGTGGCGAAGATGACGACGCCGACAAAAACAAGAAACGTGCTCATTGCCCTATTGTCCGCGAGCCTCGCGCAATAGCCGCTTGTCCGGGGTCAAGGCGGCGCGCACGTCGGCGAGAATCCCCCATGGACCTGTTTTTTCTGGCGATGCTCATCGCCTTCGGCGCCTGGACCGCCAAGTGCTACGACCAGCGCCGGCGCATCGCCCTGCTGGGCAGCCATCTGGGGCAATACCAGATCGAAAAGAACATGGAGACGCTTACCCAGGGCTACCTGCGTGCCCTGGGCGAAGACGATGCGGAGCGCCGCCAGCAGATCTTCAACCTGATGCGCCCGACCGAGCAGGCCGTGGCCACGCAGTTCAACCACTTCGCCACCGACCTGGCCGAAGTGGACGGCGCCGAGGCGCGCATCAGCAAGCTGCCCATCTACCTGCCGTTTGCCATCCACCTGTTCCCCGGCGCCAGCTTCGGCCTGCGCCAGGCGCTGGCCATTCATGCGCGTGGCATTGCGGCGGCCGTGGAAGCAGCCACTCACCTGCCGCCCAAGGAGGCGGCCTTCACGATGTCGGCCGAGCTGTTCCTGATGCAGCACACCTGCCACTGGTACTGCCGCTCCCGGGCCATCGCCTCGGCCCGCATGATGGCCCGGCACAAGACATCGCATGCGCAACTGGTCGCTGCAGTGGCCCCCGCGACCCGCGAGGCTTACCTGCAGCTGACCAAGTAATACCGGCAGGTTAATTGCACTTTTGCCGGAGTGAGATACATTTTGTTACCCGCATAAGGCGCGTGCGACGCTGCCGCGCGAGACAACAAAATGGACTTCTTCAAATCGCTGACCCGGCTGTGGAATACGCAGGACGCCGCCCCGGCTGCCCTCAGCACCAACGGCGGTAAGCCCACTGGCGCCACAGCTTCGCCGGCACCATCGAAGTCCCGCAGCGGCCCACCCTCTTCCATGTTCCCGGCATCGGGCCAGACGGCCGGCGGCGGGATGGATGCCCGCCAGCAGTTCCAGGTGCGCCGCGACCTGCTGCGCCTGGTGATGCGCGACCTGCTCAATCGCAACGGCATCCCCGCCGCCTGGCTTGAGCTGCACTCGCTGGCCGCGCAGGCACCCGACCGCACAGCCGGCGTGCACGCGCGCTTCGTGCTCAAGCAATGGCAGCCCCGCATCATGGAACACGTGCGCGGGCTCGAGCAGATGTTCGTGCAGCGCCTGATGGCGCTGGACCCGCTGGCCGACCAGTGGATGATGGGCATGTCGTGGCAGATGGCCGTTCCCGGCGACGAAGCCATAGCACCCCTGCCCGGCCCGGGCTCGTGGACCCTGCCCGCGGCAAGGGAAGAGGTCATCGAGCCGACAAAGTTCATTCCTGCCATTGCCGCCGGCGACGTGATCGCGGGGCCGGTGCACATCGACCAGTCCGCCCAGGCGCGCCGCGCCCACCTCGACCAGCTGTTCGCCAGGAACGACATCGAGCGCGCCGCGGCCGGCCACGGCAGCTTCGAGGCCACCGAACCCGCCCCCCTGCAATAGGTCTGGCGTGTTACAAACCGGGAGCCCCCCCCCCCGGTTCACCATGCCCTCACAGGACCCACGCCACCACAGCGCCGTCGCCGAGAGCGAACGGCGCCTGCGTTTCCTGGACGAGCTGGCGCAGGCCACCCGCACGCTGGGCGAACCGCTGGAAGTCATGCACGTCACGGCCAGCCTGCTCGGGCGGCACCTGGCCGTCAGCCGCTGCGCCTACGCCCAGGTGCTCGCGGACCAGGACCAGTTCGATTTGATCGGCGACTACAACGACGGTGTAGACAGCATGGTCGGGCGCTTTGCCTTTTCGGACTTCGGCGACGACGTGCTCGAACACATGCGCGCCGACCAGCCCTATGTGAACAACAGCGTGCAGGGCGGCCCGCGCATCCCCGGCACCGACGTCACGACCTACGAACTCAGCCAGATCCGCTCGGTCATCTGCGTGCCGCTGCACAAGGACGGGCGCCTGGTGGCCGCGATGGCCGTGCACCAGGACGTGCCGCGCGTGTGGACCCCGGACGAAACCAGCCTGGTGCAGATGGTGGTGGCGCGCTGCTGGGAATCGCTGGACCGCATCCGTGTGGACAAGGCGCTGCGCGAAGCGCACCAGCGCCTGAGCCTGGCCATGGAAGCGGGCGAACTGGGCGACTGGGAATGGGACGCCGCCACTGGCCTGATGGTGCTGGGCGACCGCGCCGCCGACATCTACGGCGTGCCCCAGGGCGTGCCCATCCCGCGTGACGAGATGCGCCTCTTGATCCACCCCGACGAGCGCGGGGCCGCCGCCGCCAACGCGGCGAAGGCCTTCGCCGAGCGCGGCACCTACCGCATCGAATACCGCGTCAACCCGGCCGGTGGCGGCCCGCAGCGCTGGGTGCTGGCCCAGGGCAAGCCGTCCTGGGCGGCCGATGGTTCGGTCACGGGCATGGTGGGCGTGGTGCATGACATCACCCACCAGCGCCAGGCGCAGGAGGAGCGGCGCCAGCTGCTGGAAAGCGAAATGGCGGCGCGCATGGAATCGGAGCGCGCCAACGCCATGAAGGACGAATTCCTGGCGACGCTGTCGCACGAGCTGCGCACGCCGCTGTCGGCCATCCTGGGCTGGGTCCACATCCTGCGCCGCAAGCTGCCCGCCGAACTCGCCGACCTGCAAAAAGGCGTGGACGTGATCGAGCGCAGCACCCGCATGCAGACCCGGCTGATCGAAGACCTGCTGGACATGAGCCGCGTGGTCTCTGGCAAGCTGCGGCTGGACGTGCAGCCGGTGGCGCCCATCACCTTCGTGGAGGCGGCGGTGGACATCCTGCGGCCGGCGGCGGACGCCGCGGGCGTGCACATCGAAACCGAGCTGGACGCGGCTGCCGGCCCGGTCTCGGGCGACGCGGCGCGGCTGCAGCAGGTGGTGTGGAACCTGGTGGCCAACGCGGTCAAGTTCACGCCGCGCGGCGGCGCAGTGAAGGTTTCGCTGGCGCGGGTCACGTCGCATGTGGAGATCACCGTGGCCGACACCGGCGCGGGCATACGCGCCGACTTCCTGCCCTACATCTTCGACCGCTTCCGCCAGGCCGACGGCTCCACCAGCAGGCGCCACGGCGGGCTCGGGCTGGGGCTGTCGATCGTGCACCACCTGATGGAGCTGCATGGCGGCAGCGTGCTGGCCACCAGCGACGGGCCGGGCAAGGGCGCCACCTTCATCGTCAGCCTGCCCATCAAGTCCGTGCACCTGAACACCCAGGACGGCGGTGAGCGCGTTCACCCCGAGGTGGAAGACCCGCGCGGCCCGGTGGTGTTCGACCCCGACGAGCTCAAAGGCCTGCGCGTTCTGGTGGTCGACGACGAGCCCGATGCGCGCGAGCTGCTGCAGCGCGTGCTGGAAGAAAGCGGCGCCCAGGTGGTGGCCGCGGACAGCGCGCAGGCCGCCATGGCGGTCATGCAATCCGCGGCGGCGGCGCGCTTCGACGTGCTGGTCTCGGACATCGGCATGCCCGGCACCGACGGCTACGAGCTGCTGCGCCAGGTGCGCGACCTGGGCGCCGAAAACGGCGGCGCCCTGCCCGCCATCGCCCTCACGGCGTTCGCCCGTCCGGAAGACCGCATCAAGGCCGTGCGCGGCGGCTTCAACGTGCACATGGCCAAGCCGGTGGAGCCGTCGGAGATTGTGGCCACGGTGGCGAGTTTGGCGGGGCGTTCCCCATTGCCGTCGTGATGGTGCGCCTGCGCGCGTTCCTGCTCCTCATCGTGCTGCTGTGCCTCAGCGGCGGGGGCTGGGCCGCCGTAACGACGATAGCCCGCGCCGATGTCAGCGCGCAGGTCAACGGCAAACAGCTTGAAGCAGCCGGCGGCCGCCTGCCGTACCACTGGGACCGCTTGCATGGCGCGGTCAATGGCCATGCCAGGTTCAGCATGACCTTCAATGTGCAGGACCCCGCGTCGCCGCTGGCCGTGTACGTCCCACGGCTGGGCAACACCTACGCCATCCGCGTCAACGGCAACGCCTTTGCCAGCTTCGGCACCCTGCCGCCCAACCTCTACGACGACGCCGCAACCGAGCCCCGCTATTTTGTTGTGCCGCCCCGGCTCCTGGCGCCCCTCACCACGCTGGAGATCGAGATCGGGGTCATCGGCGGCCGGCTGGGCGGGCTTTCGGAAATCACCGTCGGCCCCGAAAGCGAGGTCTATCCCCTCTACGAGCACACCCACCTGTGGCAGGTCACCGGCTCGCGCATCGTCGTCGTGGTCAGCGCCGTGCTGGGCCTGCTGGCCCTTCTGCTGTGGTTCCGGCAACGCGACCCGGCCTACCTGGCTTACGGCCTGGGCGAGCTGCTCTGGGCCGTGCAGACCGTGCGGACACTGGTAGAGCACGCGCCCCTGCCCTGGCCGTGGTGGGGCGTAGTCCCGCTGGCGGCGTTCAATGCCGCTCCCCCTTTGCTTTGCAGGTTCGCGCTCATCATCATGGGTGCCGGGAACGGCCGTGTGGCCTTGATGGCCAACAGCCTGATCCTGCTGGCGGTCCCAGCAGCGCTCATGACCATGCTGGGCGGCGCGCTCTGGGTCGTGCCCGTGTTCCAGGCGCTGATCGTCATCACCAGCGTGTCCATGGCCTGGGTGGTCATCTCCGCGGCAGTGCGCAGCGATGTGCGGGAAAAGCGCATCCTCGCCGTGGCGGTGGCCCTGATCGTGGCCAGCGCGGTGCGGGACGTGCTGGTGTTGCGCCTTTCGGCGAGCAACTACGACGTGGTGCCCTGGATCCGCTTCGCCTGGGTGGGCTTTGGCGTGTCGCTGGCCTGGATCATCGCGGAACGGCTGTACAAGAGCAGCGCCGCGGTGCGCGCCGCCACCGAGAGGCTCAGCGAGCAACTGCGCGCGCGCGACGCCGAGCTGGGCGCAGCATTCGAGCGCCAGCGCGCCGAGGAAAAAAAGCTGGGTGCATCGGAGGAGCGCCAGCGCCTGATGCGGGACCTGCACGACGGCCTGGGCAGCCAGCTTGTCGGGGCGCTGCGGATGTCGCAGCAAAGCTCGGCTTCCAGGGAGGATGTGACCCGGCAGCTGATGGGCGCCGTGGACCAGCTCAAGATCACGGTCGACGCCATGCAGGAGACCGATGGCGACATCGCCACCATGCTGGGTGCAACGCGCTACCGGCTGGCGCCACGCCTGCAAGCCGCCGCGATCGACTTGCGGTGGGACGTCGGGCGCCTGCCCTTGATGGCCGACTGGGGTGTTCGCCAGTCCTACCAGTTGCAGATGATCCTGTTCGAGGCCTTCACCAACATGGTGGTGCACTCTGAGGCGAAAACGGCCAACCTGTCAGCCCGCGTGGTGGAGGGCGAGACAGTGACCGTGATCGAGATTGAAATCTGCGACGACGGCAAGGGCTTCGATGTCGAAGCGGGCAGCGTTCACTCCGGCAAGGGATTGGCCAGCATGCGCCAGCGGGCCGCTGCGCTGGGCGCTGAGCTTTGCATCACATCGCGGCCGGGGGACACGCGCATCCGCATCACCGTCCCGGTCCCCGTCGCGACGGCCTAGCAGGCCATTACTTCCCGCCGCACAGCTTCCAGTTGAAGCGCGTTGTCTTGCGCAGCCGGTCCGCTGTGTCCACTTCAGAAGGACCGAATGTGATATCGCCGGGCTCGTTCACAAACGTCCTCTTCAAGGGCTCCAGCACGCGCAGGCAGGCAGCGTTGTCGCCGGCGCGCGAGCGGGCTAGCGCCAGGTCGTTGCGCACCGCGCCGTCTTCGGTCCAGAAGAAAAATCGTCCGCAGGACTGCAGCAAGCCATCGAGCACTACTGCCCCTTCCGCTGCCTGCCCGGCCTTGTACAACTTCAGGAATTGCGCACGAGTGGACTTGACGGCGCTGTCGCGGCAGGCCGGCGGCTGCGCAAAGTAGTCGCCGTCGAACGACGCGCGCATGCCGCAATGGACGCGGCAGGCTTCCACGTTTTTCTCGTCGATGACAACGGCCATGCCGCCGCCCTTGGGCAGCAGCGAGAACACGCAGCCCTCCGGCGTGGTGACGCGCGGTCCGGTGAGCTTGCCTTTCAGATCGCAAAAGTGGCCGTTGGCCCCCATGGCATCGATCGCAATGGCACCGCCGGGCTTCACGTTCATGTGGCCCCAACCGCCTTCGGTGAGGTAGTCGCCCGGCGCAGGCGCCTGTGCGAATGCAAAACCCGTTGATAGAGCAAGTGCCAGGAATGCCGCGAGCGCCGGGACAGGGATTTTCATGCTCCGCATTCTGCGACAGGGCATGGCCCGCGAAGCAATGCTGGTGCGGCTTCCCGAAGCATCGCGGCTGCAGCCCAATACCAGAGCGCTTTGCGGGCCGGTGCCTTTTGGGGGTTTGGCTACTCCTTCTTGTAGCCCACCTGCGCCAGCGTCTTGGCCCACAGGTTGTACGACTCGCGGATGGCTCCGGCGAAGTCTTCGGAACCGAGCCACCTGGCTTCGACGCCGCCGGAGCGGAAGTCGTCACGGATCTTGGGCATCTTCAGGACCTGGCCGATGGCGTCGCTGAGCTTGGCGACGGTCTTTGCTTCCATTCCCGCCGGGCCGACGAAGCCGATCCAGCTTTCGATGTCCACGCCGGCGATGCCCTGCTCGCGCATGGTCGGCAGGTCGGGGAACAGGGCGCTGCGCTTGGGCGCGACGGCGCCTATCATCCGCACTTCGCCGGACTTGGCGAGAGCGACTGCGGCCGAGGATGACGCGAACTGCATGTGCACGCGGCCGGTGACGAAATCCTTGGCCACGTCGTTGGCGCCCTTGTAGGGCACGTGGACGATGTCGATGCCGGCCTGCTTGGCGAACACCTCGCCGAAGATGTGGGCCGGCGTTCCCACGCCCTGCGAGACGTAGTTCAGCTCGCCGGGGTGCGCCTTGGCGTAGGCGACCAGCTCCTTGACGTTGTTGGCGGGGATGGACTTGTGCAGCACCAGCACCAGCGGGCCGAGCGCGCCCTGGGCAATCGGCGTGAAGTCCTTGAAGGTGTCGTACTTCACGGCGAGCAGCGTGTGCGGCAGCTGCGAGAGCGTGGACGCCGGCGTGTACAGCAGCGTGTGGCCGTCGGGCAGCGCCTTGCTCACTTCGGTGGCGGCCAGCATGGTGCCGGCGCCGGGGCGGTTCTCGACGATCACCGGCACGCCGCCGAGCACCTGCGTGAGCTGCTGCGCCACCTGGCGCGCCTGCAGGTCGGTGCCGCCGCCGGGCGGAAAGCCGACGATGAACTTGATCGGCTTGCCGGGGACGGGGAAGTCGGCGGCGTGGGCTGCAGTGATTGCGAAAGGCAGCAGCGCAGTGAGTGCGAGTGCCTTG
>CALRME020000086.1:0-8502 GCA_943369045.1 Sphingobacterium thalpophilum | reverse complement strand
AACCCCGGCATCAAGGTGACGCCCATCTATGCGGGCACCTACCAGGAGACCATCGTCAAGGCACTGACAGCGCACAAGTCGGGCACGCCGCCCGTCACCTCGGTGCTGCTGTCGACCGACATGTTCACGCTGATCGACGAAGACGCCATCGTGCCGATCGACAACTTCATCAAGACCGCCGACGACAAGGCCTGGCTCAACGGCTTCTACAAGGCCTTCATGATGAACAGCCAGACCGGCGGCAAGACCTGGGGCATCCCGTTCCAGCGCTCCACCGTGGTCATGTACTACAACAAGGAACTGCTCAAGGAAGCCGGCATCGCCAACCCGCCGTCGAACTGGGCTGAACTCAAGGACGCGGCTACCAAGCTGACCAAGAAGGACGCCAGCGGCAAGGTCACGCAGTGGGGCGTGCAGATTCCTTCCAGCGGCTTCCCGTACTGGCTGTTCCAGATCCTGACAACGCCCAACGACGCCATCCTGGCCAATGAGGCCGGCAATGCGGTCAAGTTCGACGACCCGAAGGTCGTCGAGGCGCTGCAGTACTGGGTCGACCTGGGCAAGGCCGGCGTGCACCCGCCCGGCGTCGTCGAGTGGGGCACCACGCCCAAGGACTTCTTCGAGAAGAAGGTCGCGATCATGTTCACGACCACGGGCAACCTGACCAACGTGAAGAACAATGCCAAGTTCGACTTCGGCGTGGCCATGATCCCGGGCAACAAGCGCCGCGGCTCGCCGACGGGCGGCGGCAACTTCTACATTTTCAAGAAGTCCACGCCGGCGCAGCAGGAAGCCTCCTTCAAGTTCATCAAGTGGATCACCCAGCCCGAGCGCGCCGCGCTGTGGAGCATGGAAACGGGCTATGCCGGCGTGTCTGAAGCCGCTTACGCGACGGACGCCCTGCGCAAGTACGGCCGCGACTTCCCGGCCGCCCTGGTGGCCAAGGACCAGCTGCCGGTGTCGGTCGCCGAGTTTTCCACGCACGACAACCAGCGCGTGACCAAGGCGCTCAATGACGGGTTGCAGGCCGCGCTGACAGGCACCAAGACGCCGGCGCAGGCCATGAAGGATGCGCAGGCTGAAGCCGATCGCCTTCTTCGCTCTTACAAGTAAGTGAGCCGTACCACCGGCGGCAGCCAAAGCCACGCGTCCATCCACGCGTGGCTGCTGCTTTTGCCGGCGCTGGTGCTGCTGGTCGCCTTCACGCACTGGCCCACCGTCTCCACGCTGGTCGACAGCTTCTTCTCCACGCCCAAGGGCAGCCGCCCGGGCGTGTGGGTGGGCATCGAGAACTACCAGGCGATGGCCGAGGACCCGGTGTTCTGGAAGGCCGTGAAGAACAACCTTTGGTTCGCCGGAGCCACCATCCCGCTGTCCATAGCCCTGGCGCTGGTGATGGCGCTGTGGGTCAACGAACGCATCACAGGTCGCGCCTTCCTGCGCATGGCTTTTTTCACGCCCACCGTGCTGCCGATGATCGCGGTGGCCAACATCTGGTTGTTTTTCTACACGCCGCAGTACGGCCTGCTCGAGCAGGTGACGGGCGCGCTTGGCCTGCCCTCCCACAACTGGCTGGGCGACCAGCGCACGGCGCTGGCCTGCATCACGCTGGTGGCCGTGTGGAAGGAAGCCGGCTTCTTCATGATCTTCTACCTGGCCGCGCTGCAGACGCTCAACCCGTCGCTGCGTGAGGCGGCGGCCATCGAAGGCGCATCGCGCTGGTACTTTTTCCGCCGCGTGCAGTGGCCGCTGCTGATGCCGACCACGCTGTTCGTGCTGATCAACGCGGTGATCAATGGCTTCCGCATGGTCGACCACGTCTTCGTGCTCACGCGCGGCGGGCCGGACAACGCCTCGACCCTGCTGCTCTACCACCTGTACGAGGTGGGCTTCAAGTTCTGGGACACGGCCTATGCCTCGACCATCACGGTGGTGCTGGTGGTGGTGCTGGCCAGCGTGGCGCTGTTCCAGTTCTTCGTGCTGGACAAAAAGGTGCACTACAAATGAGCGCACCTTCTTCTGGTCGCGCCCAGCGGCTCGCCTACAACGAACCGACCTGGCTGGACACTGTCGCCGCCTGGCTGCTGGCCCTGCTGTGGATACTGCCGCTGGTCTACGCCATCTGGACGGCCTTCCATCCGGTGGAGTTCTCGACGCGCTTCTCGCTGTTTGCGCCGCTCACGCTGGACAACTTCCGCAGGGCCTGGGAGGCGGCGCCGTTCGCCCGGTACTTCCTCAACACCACGCTGCTGGTGCTGATGATCCTGGGCGTGCAGCTGGTGCTGGCCACCCTGGCGGCGTACGCCTTTGCCCGGTATGAATTCCGCGGCAAGAACATTGCCTTCGCGCTGGTGCTGGTGCAGCTGATGATCATGCCGGACATCCTGCTGGTCGAAAACTACAAGACCATGTCAAAGCTGGGCCTGGTCGACACGCTGCTGGCTATCGGCCTGCCCTACTTTGCTTCGGCGTTCGCCATCTTCCTGCTGCGCCAGACCTTCATGGGCATACCGAAAGAACTGGACGAAGCCGCGCGGGTGGAAGGCGCCACCGCCATGCAGACACTCTGGCGGGTTTACGTACCGCTGGCCAGGCCGGTGTACACGGCCTTCGCGCTCGTTTCCGTGAGCTTCCACTGGAACAACTTCCTGTGGCCGCTCATCATCACCAACAGCGTGAACGCGCGGCCTCTCACCGTGGGCCTGCAGGTGTTCTCCTCGCCCGACCAGGGCGTGGACTGGTCGATCATCACCGCCGCCACGCTGATGACCTCGGCACCTCTGCTGATCGCCTTCCTGTTGTTCCAGCGCCAGTTCGTGCAGAGCTTCATGCGCGCGGGTATCAAGTAAGCCATGAAGCTCCTCACCTGGAACACGCAATGGTGCTGCGGCATCGACGGCATCACCAGCCCGCAACGCATCGTTGACGGCGCGCGGGCAATGATGGATTTCGACGTGCTGTGCCTGCAGGAAATCTCGGTCAACTACCCAATGCTGCAGGGCAACCCCGGCCATGACCAGGTCGCCATCCTGCGCGAGCTGCTGCCGGGCTTCCAGGTCTTCTTCGGCGCGGCGGTGGACGAATGGACCGCCGGCGGCCAGCGCCAGCAGTTCGGCAACCTGGTTGCCACCCGCCTGCCAGTGGCGCAGGTGCAGCACTACCCCTTGCCCTACCCGGCCGACGGCGGCGTGCGCAGCATGCCGCGCATGTGCACGGTGGTGACGGTGCGTGACCCGGCGCTGGGCGCGGTGCGTGTGATGACGACGCACCTGGAGTTCTATTCCAAGACGCAGCGCATGGCGCAGGCGGTGGCATTGCGCGAGCTGCATGCACAAGCATGCGCGCAGGCTGCGGCGCCCCCCGAACCCAGCGAAGACGGCTCGCCGTTCCGGACCAAGGCGCACACCGCCAATGCCATCCTGTGCGGCGACTTCAACCTGGAGCCCACCGAGCCTGAGTACACCGCCGTCCAGCAGCCCTTCGCCGGCGGCAGGCTGTGGGACAGCTGGCGTTTGCTCAATGGCGACGCTCCGCACGCACCCACCTTCCGCCTGTTCGACCGGCGCTACGGCCCGGTCCCCGTGGCCTGCGACTTTGTCTTCGTCAGCGATGGGCTCAAGGACAAGGTGCGCAGCCTGAAGATCGACAGCGTCACGCAGGTCTCGGACCACCAGCCTGTCGCTGTTGAGCTGCGCTAAGCGCTGAGCCCGAATAGGGCAACCGTCCGACACGCCCGCCCTTTGGCCGCTCCGAAAATGGTTCTCCCATTCAAGGAGCCCCAGGCATGCAGGAAAAATGGCCCCAGACACTCTGGGTCGTGCGCCATGGCCAGAGCGCGGGAAATGTCGCGCGCGACGCTGCCGAAGCGGCCGGCCTGCACACCATAGACGTGCAGTTCCGGGACATCGACACACCCCTGTCAGACCTGGGCATCGAACAGTCGCGAGCGCTCGGCGAATGGTTTGCCACCCTGCCGCAAGGCCAGCGCCCGGAAGTGATCCTGGCATCGCCCTATGTGCGGGCCCGCGAGACCGCGCGCCTGCTGGCCGAGGCGGCCGGCTTCGATGGCGAGAAGATCCGCGTGCGCCACGACGAGCGCCTGCGCGAAAAGGAATTCGGCGTCACGGACCGGCTGACCCGCCACGGCATCGAGCAGAAGTTTCCTGAACTCGCGGCCCAGCGCACCCACGTGGGCAAGTTCTACTTCCGCCCCCCCGGCGGCGAGAGCTGGTGCGACGTGATCCTGCGCCTGCGCAGCCTGACCGAGATGATGACGCGCGAACACACGGGCCAGCGGGTGCTCATCGTGGCCCACCAGGTCATCGTCAACTGCATGCGCTACCTGGTCGAGTGCATGGACGAGCACCAGATCCTGGATGTGGACGCAAAGGGCGATGTGCCCAACTGCTCCGTCACCTCCTACCGGCTCGACGAGACCGGGCACAGGCTCAAGCTCGACCTGGTGAATTTTGTGCAACCCCTCAAGCAGGCTGGCGCGCCTGTGACGGCAGCGCCCGACGCGCCAGTCGCGCCGAAACCCTGAGCACGTCCATGAGCGCCATCGAAATCACGCCGCAATTGCTGCAGGCCTGGCCGCTGCCCCAGCCGGACGCTGAAGGCGACAAGGAAAGCCGCGGCCGGGTGCTGGTGGTGGCGGGCAGCCGCGAGATCCCCGGCGCTGCGGTGCTGGCAGCGACAGCAGCATTGCGCGCCGGCGCAGGCAAGCTGCAGATCGCCGCGCCGGCGAGCGTGGCCGCCGCGATCGCGATGGCGGTGCCCGAGGCTCGGGTGATCGCCATGCCCGAAACCCCGGCCGGGGGTTTTGCGGCGAGCGGCATCGACCTGCTGGCAGAAAGCGCCCAGCAGGCCCACGCCGTGCTGGCAGGCCCCGGGATGATGGGCGCGCAGGCCAGTTGCGACTTCGTCCGCGTACTGATGCGGCATTGCACAAACTGCACTCTGGTGCTGGATGCACTGGCGATGGACGCGTTGCAGGGCAGCGGCCCGGTGGCGCAGCCGCTCATCGTGACGCCGCATGCCGGCGAAATGGCGCACCTCACAGGCGACACCAAGGAAAGCATCCAGGACGACCCGCAGGGCACGGCGCGCCGGGCGGCGGAACACTGGAACTGCACCGCAGTTCTCAAGGGCGCCTCCAGCTTCATCGCCTGCGCGCAAGGCATCTGGGTGCACCGCGCCGGGACACCCGGGCTGGCGACGTCGGGCTCGGGCGATGTGCTCGCCGGCATCATCGCCGGCCTGGCCACGCGCGGCGCCACGCCACACCAGGCGGCGGCATGGGGCGTCGCGCTGCACGCACGCGCCGGGGCAAACCTGGCGCAACGCATGGGGCCGGTGGGCTATCTGGCACGGGAACTCGCCGCCGAGCTGCCTGGCCTGCTCGAACACCCCGGCATCTAGTGCAGCACCTGCCCGCCGCCATCCACCACGGTGATCTCCACCCGCTTGAGCCCAGAGTGGTCAGTGGGTGAATACGAGATGAAAGCGCCGCCCAGGTCATGGTTGCGCAGGGCCTCCAGCGACTCAATGAACTTCTCGCGCGACAGGTTGCGGCCCGAGCGCCGCAGTCCTTCCACCAGGATCTTGGCCGTCACGAATCCTTCCAGGCTGATGTAGCTGAGTTTTGCCTCGGGCGCGTGAGTTGCCATGGCACTCTGGAATTCGCGGATCAAGGGCAGGTTGGCGGCATTGGGGCGCGGCATCACCTGCGTCACGCCTATGCCGCGTGCGTCGTTGCCCAGCTGCTGGATGGAAGCACCGGCAGTGAAGAACGACAGCGCATAGAACTGCGGCTGCGCGGGCGTGCTCTTCATGCCCTTGATGAACTGCACCAGCGACTTGCCGAAGCTGCCGCAGATCACCACCTGTGGCCCCGATGCGGCGATGGCCTTGACCGCCTGCGTCACATCGGAGGAGCCCCGCTCGACCTTGCCCGAGGCAACCGGCTTGAGCTTGCGCCGGGCCAGCGCTTCTTCCACCGCCCGCCGCACGTCCTGGCCGAAGGCGTCATCGTCATAGAACACTGCTACACGGTTGATGCCGATGGTGAGCACATGCTCAACCATTTTCTCCACTTCCTGCGCGTAGCTGGAGCGCACGTGGAACACGTAACGGCTGAAGGGCTCGCGCAGCGAGATCGCACCCGAGAGCGGCCCCACCAGCGGCACCTTGGCCGCATTGATCAGCGGCAGCACGCCCTCCGCATTGGCCGTTCCTATGGACGAGACAAAGGCAAAGGCCGCGTCTTTCTCTATCCATTCGCGCGTCACGTCCTGGGTCTTCTTGACCACGTACCCGTCATCGACGGTGGCCAGCCGCAGCTGCCTGCCGTGGATGCCGCCCTGGCTGTTGACCTGCCTGAAGTAAGCCTGCGTGCCGGCGTTGAGCTCCAGCGTGAGCACGCTGCGCGAGCCGCTGGTGTCGGCCGCCTGGACGAAGGTGACGCTGTCGTTGTCTATGCCCTGGGCCGCTGTGGCCGCAAGCGGGAGCCCAGCCAGCGCGCATGCGGCGGCCAGCCTCCTTGCCATGGAAGCGATCTGCATGAATGTCTCCTTTAGTGCGGGCCGGCCTGGTGTTTGCCCAGATAGGCTTCGCGTACCGCAGGGTCGGCGAGCATGTCCGCCGCCGATCCCGACGATGTGATCTCCCCTGTTTTCAGGACGTAGGCGCGGTCCGCGACCTTGAGCGCCTGGTTGGCCATCTGCTCGACCAGCAGGATGGTCACGCCCCGGTGCTTCAGGGCGCGAATGACGGTGAATATTTCCTTGACGATGAGCGGTGCCAGCCCCAGCGAGGGCTCGTCCAGCAGCAGCAGCCGGGGCCGCGCCATCAGCGCCCGGCTCATGGCCAGCATCTGCTGCTCCCCGCCGCTCATGGTGCCGGCCAGCTGGTCCTGGCGCTCGCGCAGGCGCGGGAACAGGGCGAACTGCGTTTCGATGTCGCGCGCCACCTCGTCGCGGTCGCGGCGCAGGTAGGCGCCCAGCATGAGGTTGTCGTGCACGCTCTGGTCGGCGAACACCTGGCGGCCTTCGGGCGACTGCGCGATGCCCAGGCCGACCCGGCTGTGCGAGGCCACGCTGGCGATGTCGCGCCCGGCGAATTCGATGGCGCCGCCGGCCACCGGTTCCAGGCCGGAGATGGCTTTCATCAGCGTGCTCTTGCCCGCGCCGTTGCCACCTATCAGGGTGACGACTTCGCCGCTGTGCACTTCCAGGCTCACGCCCTTGAGCGCCTCGATGGCGCCGTAGCGCACGGCCAGGCGGTCTATCCTGAGCAGGGGTGTGTTCATGCGGCCACCGCCTCGGGTTCTTCGTCTTCCACGCCCAGGTAGGCGGCCACCACGCGCGGGTTGCGCTGCACGGCCTGGGGGCTGCCCTCGGCGATCTTGGCGCCGTAGTCCAGCACCAGCACGTGATCCGATACGGCCATCACCAGGTCCATGTGGTGTTCGATCAGCAGCACGGTGATGCCCTTGGCCTTGATGCGGCGGATCAGCGCCGTGAGGTCGGCTGTCTCCTGCGGGTTCAGTCCGGCAGCGGGTTCGTCCAGCAACAGCAGGCGCGGGTGGGTGGCCAGCGCGCGCGCCAGTTCCAGCCGGCGCTGCAGGCCATAGGGCAGGCTGCCGGCCGTGTCCATTGCGCGTGCGCCCAGGCCGGCAAAGGCCAGCAGGCGCAGTGCCTCGGCGCGCGCTTCGCGTTCCTCGCGCCGCGCCGCAGGCAGCCCCAGCAGGCTGGGCCAGAAGCCGACTTTCAGGTGCACGTGCAGGCCGACCAGCACGTTGTCGAGCACGCTCATGTGCGCGAACAGCTTGAGGTTCTGGAAGGTGCGACCTATGCCCAGTGCGCAGACCTGGCTTGCCTTCAGGCGCGTGATGTTGGTGCCGGCGAAAACGATGGAACCGCGGTCGGCGGCGATCGTCCCAGACAGCAGGTTCAGCAGCGTGGTCTTGCCCGCGCCGTTGGGCCCGATCAGCGCATGCACGTGGCCAGGGCGCAGCTCAATGCCGACTTCGTTGACCGGTACCACGCCGCCATAGGCTTTGTAGAGCCCCTCGGTGCGCAGGATCACGCCGGTGGACGCGAGCGCGCCGCCGGGCCGGGGCGACCATTCGCCTTCGACGGCAAGCGCGGCCGCCCCAGGGCGGGCGCGCGGCCGCAGGCGCTGCATCAGGCCACCGCTTGCGCCCTTCAATGCACCCGCGAGGCCCTGCGGCATCACGTACAGCGCGAACAGCAACAGCGCGCCGTAGGTGAAATGCTGCAGGCCCGGCCAGCGCGCCAGGAAGGCGTCGAGCAGGGTCAGGAACACCGCGCCCAGCGCCGGCCCGATGACCGAAGGCCCGCCGAACAGCACGATCAGCAGCAGGAAGATCGACAGGTTGAAGCTGATGAAGTCGGAGTTGATGTACTGGTTCTGCTGCGCCATCAGCGCGCCGGCGATGCCGCAGGTCACGGCGCTGATGACAAAAGCCAGCACCTTGGT
>CALRME020000085.1:0-8548 GCA_943369045.1 Sphingobacterium thalpophilum | reverse complement strand
TGCTTACAACCTCAAGCGAGTGCTGAGCATCCTGGGTATGCCCAAAACGATGAAAGCGATGCGTCTGGTCGGGACATGAGGGCCTTTCGCGGCCCGAAAAAAGCGCTCAAGGTGATGTCGCAGCGGTCTTGGGCGCCCCGGAGGGACCTATATGAACTTAGGCTCCATCATGAAGCCGATGCCGCGCTCGACTCTTCGCGCTGAGAGTTTCCACACGGCCTCGGCCGGAAGCAGACCTAGCTCAGAACCGGTTCAGGATGATTCTGATGTTCCCAACGTCTGCTTGCGACCTATTGTGTTGAAGAACTCGCTCGGACGGCACCAATGGTTGGGCGCATAGCGAAGTGACTGCAATCGAATATACGAATCAGTCGGCGCCGAAGCCGCGCGCGGTCCTTCCGCGCACTTCATACAGGTACTGGTCTTCGGTTTTCCGCCTCCGGAGTGAGCCACTTGGCCATTCTTCGCAAGTTCTGCACCGCCGCAGCCATGAGGAACTCGTCTCGCGCGCCATTCAGGCCCCGCAGTCGCAGCCGATCGAGCTTCATGATGCGTTTCAGGTGCGCGAACAGCATCTCCACCTTCTTTCGGTCTTTGCGCGACTGCTCGTAGGCCGGCGTTGTGCATACAGTACGTGCGGCATCGCGAGCGTCTTCGTAGATGCTGCGTGCGATCTTGCGGTTCGGCGTGTTTGGGCAACAGCGCTGCTTGTGCGCGCAGCCGGCGCAGTCCTCGTTCCTGGCCCTGAACAGCACCGTGTCCTCCGATGTCGCCCGACCAGTCGTGGTTAATTGCTTTCCGCCTGGGCACTTGTAGCTGTTGCTCCGCTCGTCGAAGCGGAAGTCCGAACGGCTGAACGTACCGTCATCTCGCTGCGACTTCTCCCACACTGGAATGTGCGGCTCGATCTGCTTGTCATTGACGATCCAGTTGAGCATCGGCGCTGCGCCGTAGGCCGTATCGCCCACCAGTCGCTTTGGCTTGAGATCGAATCGCTTCTCGACTCTTTCTATCATCGTCCTGGTTGAATCCACTTCTTCCGTGCGGTGCGCTGGCGTGGCCTCGACGTCTACGATGATTCCCGCAGCAAGGTCGATCAGGTAGTTGGTCGAGTAGGCATAGAACGCCGGGCCACCAGGCGCCGCGGTCCAGCGAGCAGCCGGGTCGGTGAGAGAGATGTTCTTGGGCGGGCTCGATGGCCCGGTGGGCGGAGCCGGTGGCTCGTCGTCATCGGTGGTGGGATTGCCCGCGTCCAGCGCACTGAGATATTCGCGCACAGCGCGGCTGGGCCACTCACATTGGTTCCAGTTGTGGGCCTGGCCACCGGGCACGCCTTTGGCACGATTCGCATCGGCCTTGATCACGCTGGCGTCTATGGCAAAGCCTTCGCCGCCAACCAGGCCCTCGCCCATGCAGCGCCGCAGCACCGAGTCAAAGACGTGGCGAAACGCATCGCTCTGACGGAATCGCCCGTGGCGGTTCTTCGAGAAGGTCGAGTGGTCAGGGATTCGATCTTCCAGACCCAGGCGGCAGAACCACCGGTAGGCCAGGTTCAAGTGCACTTCCTCGCAAAGCCGCCGCTCCGAGCGGATGCCAAAGCAATAGCCGATAACCAGCATGCGGATCATCAGCTCGGGATCGATTGAGGGCCGGCCAGTGTGACTGTAGAAGGGTGCAAGGTGGTGCCGCAGTTCGCTCAGATCCATGAAGCGGTCGATGCCGCGCAACAGGTGATCGCCGGGAATGTGGTCTTCGAGATTGAACGCGTAGAACAACGGCGCCTGACCTGCGCCTTGGCTTCCCATCATGGCCCACCCCCTCAAGTTGGTCGTGGCGAAAATCTAGGCGGTCAGGGGGAGTTTTTCAACACAATAGACCCAAAGCAGACCCCTAGAGTGGTCCGCAGTTGAGGCTCGCGATTCCAGCAGCGCATAGCCAGATGACTCCGGCGCTCACCCCGAGGTAAGCCTGCGTGGCAATTAGTCCTCGGCCAGCGGAGCTTGGGTGATGTCGCAGGTGTCAAACTCGGACAGAGCCTTCTTGTTCATGGGGCGCCAGTTGCCTCGCCCTCGCGCCACTCAAAAAGGTCTCCCACCGGCACCTTGAAGTAACGGCAAAGCGCATCAATCGCCTCAAGGTCAACCCGCGTCGCCGTCTCTTGGTACAGCAGTGTGATCGTGTTCCTGTGCAGCCCCGTGTCGCGCGCCACGTCACTGATCTTGAGCTTGCGCTCCCCCATCAGCTTCGACAAATGGCACTTGATCACATCACGCTCCAAGAAAAAATATCACTCTGTATGACATAAAACCCTTGACGATGACATTTAGCACTCCATAATGTCACTCAGGATGATAAAAACTCTTTTCGAATGAGCTTTTGACGTTCTGATTGTCCCACCAATGCCAAGGAGTGAGAAGTGCCCATCTGCACCTACCTGACCACTGACGAACTGTCCGCACGCATCAAGTACGACAGCCGCACCATCCGCGAGCGCCTGAAAGACAGCGTGCTGCTGGAGGGGCGCCATTACATCCGCCCCTTTGGCGGGCGCAAGACTCTCTATATATGGGAGAACATCGAAGTAGACATGGCGCAGCCGACTGGCGGCGCGGTGGCGATCCCCATGGCCAACGGGGGGATGCTCCATGGGTAGCATCCGCGTTCAGCCCACCAAGGGCACCTTGTTCATGGACTTCCGGCTCAACGGCAAGCGGGTGCGCGAATACACCGCCCTGCCCGACACGCCGCCCAACCGCAAGCGCCTGCAAAAAGCCCTGGACCGCATCGAAACCGAGATTGCCCTGGGCAGCTTCGACTACGCCAAGACCTTCGGCAAACCCCTGCCGCAGGAACGCACACCCGAGGCAGACGACGCCCCGCAGGCGGCCGGCACAGGTGCACCCGTCTCCCCCCGCGCCCCCCTGCCCGCCAACACCCCGCTGTTTCGCGACTTCGCCAACCAGTGGTTTACCGAAAGTGCCGTGCAGTGGCGCCGCAGTTACTGCATCACCCAGCGCGGCACGCTGGACAAATACCTGATCCCCGAGTTTGGGGACAAGCCACTGGCCCAGATCAACAAGGCCGACGTGCTGGCGTTTCGCGCCAAGCTGGCCACACTGCAGGCCCGCAAGGCTGAAAGCACCTTGTCCAACCGGCGCATCAATGCGGTGTTGAAGCCGCTACGCCAGATCCTGAACGAAGCGGCCGACCGGTTTGAGTTCAACTCGGCGTTTCGCAACATCAAGCCGCTGCGCATCAAGCGCAGTGACGTGATGCCCTTCACCCTGGACGAGGTGCAAGCCATTCTGGGGCGCGCACGCGAGGACTACAAGCCGTACTTTGCCGTGCGCTTCTTCACCGGCATGCGCACGGGCGAGGTCCATGGCCTGAAGTGGAAGTACATCGACTTTGAGCGTCGGCTGATTCTGGTGCGCGAGTCCATCGTGTTGGGCGAAGAGGATGACCTCAAAACCGACAGCAGCCAGCGCGACATCCAGATGACGCAGATCGTCTACGAGGCTTTGCGCGCCCAGCAGGCGCGCACGGGCCAGTTGTCTGCATATGTGTTTTGCAACCAGGCGGGCAACCCGATCGACAACAAGAACTTCATCAACCGGGTGTGGTCACCGCTGCTGCGCAACCTGGGCCTGGCCCACCGCAAGGCCTACCAGATGCGCCACACGGCCGCCACGCTGTGGCTGGCGTCGGGCGAGGCCCCGGAATGGATCGCCCGCCAGCTGGGCCACACCACGACGGAAATGCTGTTCCGGGTGTACAGCCGTTTTGTACCGAACCTGACGCGCCAGGACGGCTCGGCCATCGACAGGCTCTTGACCCGCTCGTTTGCCGACCGCCTGCCCAAGCTGGCGATGGCGCCCGCCGCTGACCACCGCCCTGCGCCGGTTGCGGCCAACGACCCTGACCAGCCCGCACCCGATGCTTCCGCCCAGCCGCCGCCCGGGTTCTTTACGGACTGGGGTCGCCGGGCTGCCTACGGCTAGCCGCACCCCAAGCCAGTTTTAGCGCTGTTCTTTGCCAGAGCCGCCCCGTTCAGGGGCCGGCAGGGGGACGGCTTTGCCTTGAATTTATTGAATGCAGGATTTCACATGACAGCTACGACACCGTCTTCGCGCTCTGCGCAGCCCAGCCGCTCTGCCATTTCTGGCATGGGCACTTTGACCAACCCCTGGAGCGGCATGCCGCGCCAGCGCCCTGCCCCGTCGCCTCTGATCCACATTCTGGGTGGGCATGCCGATGCGGGCGACTTCACTGAAGACCAGCTGGACCGGCTGCGCCGCCATGTGGCGGTGGCCACGCCGCGCATGCCTGTGCCGGAGATGGATGAGTTTCTGGGGCAGATGTTTGCGCAGCCTGAGGTAGTGACGGCCTATTTCCGGCCGACGCCGATGGTGGGCCGGTCTGTGCCGCCCCATGCCACGCGTATGGTGCTGCCGTTTGACCATGCCCTGCGAGCCGCCAAGCGGGCGGCGGCCATGCAGATGCTGTGGCCGCAGGAGCGGGGGCTGGCCTGGCTGGCAGCGTTTGTTTACCCCTGTGGCTTGTTCTATGGGGCCGATCCGTCGCTACGGCATGCGCCGGGCTCGCGCAAGGGTTCACCGGCCGACGCATTGCACCGCCTGCGCTATGAATTGCTGCAGGACCCGCTGCGGCAACTGCGCCGGCGCAATCTGCCGCTGGGCGACACGCTGGCGGCAGCCTTGGGTCTGGACGGCTCCGATCAATGCGATGCGGAACAGGTGGCCCGGCTGGTGACGGCGGTACGGCTGGCCACCGTGGAGCTGGAGCAGGCCTGGCGCGGTGCGGGTTTGGAGGTGTGCTGAGCCATGACTGATTCACACGAAGTTCATGAAAGCACCGAGCGGGAACAGACCCGCCGCAGAGGGGGCTGTGGTGGCAAGGTGCTGCTGGCGGTGATTGCGGGTCTGCTGGTCTATGCCGGTTGGGATGCGTACCAGGGGCGGCAGGTGGTGCAGACGCAGGCGCTGGGGCCGGTGGTCAAGGTGACGGGCGCAGGCGGCCTGGCCAGGGGGCTGCTGGTGGAGACACCGCGCGGGTTCTTTCCGGTGCTGGGGGCCGCTGCGTTCGAGCGGGGGACTGAGCTGGTGCTGGAGGTGCGGGGCAACGGGGATCGGTATCTCTGCGATGTGCCGCGTACGGGGTGCGTCAAGTCAGCGCGGTCTGCGTTGGGGCGTGCGGCTGATGGAGGGCAAAAACCATGAGCCAGTTTGCTGTTCTGGTGAACGCCTGTGGCAACGGGGTGGGCGAACTGCAGACTGCTGAGCGCTGGTCGCTCGTTCATCAGTGGTGCGAGGACCGGGGGATTTATGTGGGTCGGGGGCGTGGGGGAGCCGTCTTCTACGCCCCGCTGCCGGATGGGCTGAAGCCGTTCTGGGTGGAGCTGCGGCGCATGCTGCTGACGCAGTTTGCGTTTGATCCGCTGGATTTTCGGGTGCAGACCATTGCGGAGGTGGCGGCGGCGGGCTGGAGCTTCGCGGCGGTGGAGGCGATCGCGCTGGCGCGGCAGGACGGGTTGAACGGGCTGCTGGCTCACGCTGCGTGCCTGCGCGATCTCATGTTCCATGAGCGAGAGAAATACCGCCCGGTGATCTCACAGCAGGGTGAGTGGACCGTGCTGCGATATGAGGCGCTTCAGCTGATGGTCAGCCTCTGCCACAAGGGGGGCGATGCTCAGTGGGTTGGGTGGCACCTGGCTGTCGAGCCGGAGGGGGATGTCCATCTGGAGCACCTGGTTCCGGATTGGCCGCTGCTGCAATGGCGGTTGCTGGAGCCTGTGGGGGATTTGGGGCACGACGAGTGGGCAGCGGAAACGGCGCAGCTTCGGTTGCAGGTTGGCGCGCTGGCCGGCACCTCGGCGGACCCTGGAAGGGTGTTGAAGCTGTTCAACGCCGTGATGAGCTTTGAAGGCGGAGACAACAGATGCAGCTAGCGACTAGACGCCCGGGCTTTCTTGCGCTGTTCACGCAGGTAACGCTGCTCCACCCGCTCAACAAACTCAGCCAGTGTGAACTCAAGGCCACCGGCAATCTTGTAGAGCACGCTCAACGTCGGCTGCTTGCGGGCCACCTCCATCAACGAGATGTAGGGCCGATCGAGCTGGACCCGCCCGGCCAGGTCCTCCTGCGTCAGGGCCAGCTCCTCCCTGCGGACTTTGATCTCCACGGCCAGGGCCTGCATGAGTTCGACATTTTTGCTTGGACGCATTGGGCGTCACTATTGCGGCCTTGTATACTTTAGACACGTGTCTATAGACAGCTAAATGCGTTCGCGAACGCCAGCAAGACCGATTCACAGGGAAGGGATTTCACATGCTCGAGATTTTTGGCATCCGCTTGAAGCTGGTGCAGTCCACAAGCCCGGTCCCGGGCAAGCTCGCAGCCTCGGTCGTTCAAGCCGACGGCAAGGTCTGGGTTGACCTCTTCCTGTGGGACCCGATGAGCAAAGCGCTGCAGATTGACGAGGAAGCGTTCTCGCAGCTGCTGGTCGGCGCCAAGAAGGCCCAAGGCGGGTGGACCGGCATCGTGCTGTGGATCACTGATTTCGTGATCCAAGTGGTCAACGGCGTGCGCGGGCTCTTTGGTGGCTCTTATGGCGGCTCATTGGGGTTTGGTCAGATGGGCGGCATGGTTGCTGCGGCATCGGCAGTGGCCTTCATCCTTGTAACGATTGCTGCGGCGGTTGTGGTTATCCCGCTGTCCTGCCTGGCTTGGGCTCTTCGCCTTCACATCAACGGGCAGATTCGGCGCGAGCGGGAGAAGGTGTTGGATCAGGTTATCGGGTTTTTCGAAGCGCTCGAACAGTAATTCCTAAGCCTTGGTCTTATCCGGTCGACGCTCGACCTGTATCGGCGGGAGCTGCTCGCGCAAAGCCAATAGCCGCTAAGTAGAGCTCCTCGACGAACGCCTCGACCACCCTGACGGTGTTGTCTGCGGCAATGTAGTCATCCAGACACTCCGGCAGCAGCGTTACCTGCTGGCGGTCCGCCCCTTCGTATCGAGTCACAGCGCCTCTGGTACGAGTTGCCGCAGCCTAAGTCGTGGCAGGGTTTTCACACAATCTCAGCCAGAAGCCGACTGCCGTTGTCAGGAGACCAGCCCGAGATACTCCTGTCGCGTCTGCGGGAATACGCCCCCTACAAGTTGCTCGTATGACGTGCGATTGCTGGCCAGCATGCGGGCCGACGCCACGGACTTCGACCGGCAATACCAGTGACAGGTGTGCTGCATCAGGAGCGTCTCGGCCAGGATGGCGAAGGCGCGGTCCTTAGGAGAGGAACCCTGTTCTTCGACGGCTCGGCAGATGCCGCTGGAGTGCATGCGCAGCGCCTCGCGCATGTCGAAGGACCTGTCGAACGCGGGCGAGCGGGGCAGCCAGATCGGGAACTTGCTCACGCGCGTGGCCGTAGGCTCGACGCCCGCGAAGTCCTCCGCGAGCTTGCGGACCTGCCGGCACAGGACGTCCTCAGTCCCACGCAGCACGGCCCAGACCTGCTCGCTGCTGGCGGAGTCCGATTCGCCCAGAGCACGCGAGTAGCCTTGTGAGAGCGCCTCGATGTTCCTTTCGATGTTGTGGCCGGACATGTAGCGGGCCAGTATGGCGATGCGCCGTTGCTGCTGCCGGGCCCTGGCGATCCACAAGGCGACCAGCGCAATGGGGAGGAGAAGAAGGAAATCCACCGAACGATGGTACAAGCCATTGCGGCATAAGCTGGCCCGCCCGTGGCCGGGATGGCGCGTCAAGCTTTTATTTCCCCCCAACGTCGAAGCAGGTATAGGGGGCCAAACGGCAACGCCGGTTCACTAATGCGATTCTTATGTTTGGTCCCCGGGTTCGTTCGCGTCTTGTGGCAAGTCAGGCACAACGTGTTGCACAACAGCTGCGGTGTCAGGGTGACACATCTTCTGGCCATCCCACTGTTGACCGCACCAGCAGCGACCTTGCGTATCAATGATGCAGGTTCCGGTGCCACAGCAGCGTTCGTCGTCTTGCATAAGAAGTCTCAATTGCAGAGAAAAAACAAAGTCAATGATTGTCAATGGGAAGCAAAACCTGCACACGGGCTGCGGCCTTTCGTGAACGGCTGCGTGGAAGTAGCTCAGATCGGATTTGTACTTAAATCACCAAGAATTTGGGAGGTATCGCGAAGGTATTCCTCAATTCTGCGATTCCAGCAAGTTTGGGGGCGATACGCGCCCTTGACTACCCACCGAATGCTGCACGGACCTATGCCCTGTGCTCATAAGTAACGGCGCTGAACACTGTCCCAGATAGTGACTCTTTGGCCGATTGGCGGGCGTTGCTTCCTGATTGCCGCGTAACTCGTGCCTTTTGCAGTTCAGGCGCGCGTCTACCCAAACAGCTCGCGCCGCGCTGCAGTAGTAATGGCGGCGACGGCGGGATGGGTGATACGTCGCTCAATGGAGATCGCGTAGAACTCCTCCATCAACGCGGGCGCCGTGCCAAGCCTGTGCACTTGGTACTGAGCTTCGATCTCTCCAGCCAGCACTGC
>CALRME020000084.1:0-8560 GCA_943369045.1 Sphingobacterium thalpophilum | reverse complement strand
ACACCGGCACCAGGTCCTTGACCGGGTCGAAGGGAAGCTTCGGGTACAGGCTGCGGTTCATGACCAGCGTGTTGACGCTGACCAGCAAGGTCTGGCCGTTGGGCGCGGCGCGCACCACGGCTTCGGTCCCGATGTTGCCGGACGCTCCCGCCCGGTTGTCCACCACGACCGGCCGGCCCAGGCGTTCAGCCAGGCGCGGGCCGACGGTACGGGCAATCAGGTCAATGCCGGTGCCTGGCGTGAAGGGCACGATCAGGCGCAGGGGTGGCTGGCCGCCCGCCGCAGGCGCCGCCTGGGCATGCAGAATGAGAGGGGCAGCCGCAACAAGGCTGGCAGCAAGGCACGCGAGCACTCGGGTCAGACAGGTCATGAAGGCCTCCAGCAGGTTTGCATGCTAACGACTATGAAGGCAGAATCGGCAAGGCACAATTCACGCTATCCCTAAAGCCCGCGCGAAAAGAAGAGCTGCCTTGCCCAAACCCACGAAGAACTCCCCCGAAAGCCTGTCCCGCCTGTACGCCCGGCCCGGTTTCCTGCTGCGCCGCGCCCACCAGATCTCGGCGGCGGTGTTCGAAGACGAATGCCGCATCGTCGGGCTGACGCCGGCGCAGTTTGGTGTCCTGACGGTTCTGCAATCGAACCCCGGGCTGGACCAGTCCACCCTGGCGCGAGCCCTTGGATTTGACAAGGTAACAGTGCTGCGCGTGCTGCGCGGGCTCGAAGGCCGGGGGCTGGTGGCCCGCTCCCCAGCGCCACAGAACAAGCGCAACCTCTCGGTGGCCCTGACGGATGCAGGAGAGCAGTTGCTGGCGCAGGCACAAAAACCGGCCGAGAAAGCCTATCGAAGGCTGCTGGCCCCACTGGATGCACAGCAGCAGGACCAGCTGGTGGGCCTGCTGCAGCTATTGACTGAAGGGCTGGAAGACCACGCGAGGGCGGCCTTCGTGCCGCCGGGCGACTAGGTTCAGGTATTGGGCGCTTCTATGCCCCAGCGCTTGAGCGCCGCGTCATCGCTGACCCGCGCATCCACCCACTGGGCGCCCTGCGGGGTCTGTTCCTTCTTCCAGAAGGGCGCCTGGGTCTTGAGGTAATCCATCAGGAACTCGCAGGCCTTGTAGCTTTCGCCGCGGTGGGCCGAGGTGACGGCCACCATCACGATCTGGTCCGCTGGCTGCAACACGCCGACACGGTGCACCACCCGCGCGCCGAAGATGTCGAAGCGCCTGTGGGCCTCATCGATCATGGCCTCGATGGATTTCTCGGTCATGCCAGGGTAGTGCTCAAGCTCCATGGACAGCACAGGCGGGCCGTTGTTGCCCTCATAGCCACCGCGCACTGTGCCGACAAAGCTGCAGACCGCGCCCACGCGCCTGTCGTGCCGGCGCAGGGCGGCAATCTCGTCGGACAGGTTGAAGTCATCGGCCTGGATCGAGACGCGGGGCGCAGCCATGGTCAACCTCCGGTCACGGGCGGAAAGAAAGCCACTTCGCTGCCTTCTGCCAGCGCCGCAGATTCGTCGCTCATGACCTGGTCAAGGGCCATACGCACGGCCTTTCCGCGGGCGAGGCTTTCCGCGTATGCACCACCGCGCGCTGCGAGTTCGCCGCGCAAGGCCCCCAGCGTGCCTGCCGTGGTATCGACTGCTTCGCTGCCCTGCCCTATGGCCTCTCGGATCGAGGCAAAGTACTTCACCCTGACCTTCATGACAGCAGGTCCGAAAACGCGATGAACCTGACCGGATCGCCGTGCGCGATCGTGGCGCCTGCCGGGTTGTCAACCAGTCCGTCGCCCCATACAGCTGAGGTCAGCACCCCGGAGCTCTGGTTCTCAAAAAGGTCGAGCCCGCCCTGGACATTGCGCCGTACCCGCAGGAATTCGCGGCGCTTGTCGGCACGCGGCCAGTCAAAATGGGCAGGCAGCTGCACCGCCTGCGGCCGCAGGCTGGTCGCGCCCTGCAGCTTGAGCAGGAAGGGCCGCACCAGCAGCAGGAAGGTGACGAAGCTGGAAACCGGATTGCCTGGCAGGCCCATGAAATGCGCGTTGCCGATACGGCCATACGCGAAGGGCTTGCCCGGCTTGACGGCGATCTGCCACAGGTCGAGCGAGCCCAGCGACTCAACTGCTGGCTTGATGTGGTCTTCCTCGCCGACGGAAACACCCCCGCTGGTCAGGATGAGGTCGTTGTAGCGCGACGCGTGCTGCAGCGCCTTGACAGTCGCATCACGCTTGTCGGGCACGATGCCGTAGTCGTTGACTTCGCACTCCAGCCGCCGCAGCAGCGCGGACAGGAAGAAGCGGTTGGAGTTGTAGATGGCGCCGGGCCTCATCTGTTCGGGCGGCACGTCACCGGGCATGACCAGCTCGTCACCGGTGGAGAACAACGCAACCTTGGGCCTGCGCGCGACCTGCAACTGGTTCATGCCGATGCCGGCGGCCATGCCAAGGGCGGCTACGCCCAGTCGGTCGCCACGGGCCAGGACCACCTCGCCGCGCCGCACGTCCTCTCCGGCCCGTCGTATCCACTGGCCCGCTTTGGGCGCCTGCTTGATGCGCACCAGCTGATCGCCTGCGGGCTCGCTGTCTTCCTGCATGACGACTGCATCCGCGCCCTCGGGGATGGACGCTCCCGTGAAGATACGCGCCACTGTGCCCGCGGCCAGTGGCATGGACTCGCCGCCAGCCGGGATGCGCTGGCTGACCGGCAGCAACGTGTCGCCGCCGGCGGTCTCGGCGCTGCGCACGGCATAGCCGTCCATGGAACTGTTGTCCTGCGGCGGCACCTGCAGCGCAGAGACAAGGTCCTGGGCCAGCACACGGCCGTCGGCTTCGAACGGAGAAATGGACTCCGTTCCTTCCAGCAACGCGGCATGGCCCAGCAGTTCTGCCAGCGCATCGTCAAGCGGACGCAAGGGGGCGCGGGGAGCATTCATGCGTACATCTCCGGCACGTAGTCAAACCGGCGGCCATTTTCCGCCAGCCAGCGCGCTACGGCTTCGGGGTTTCCCAGATCCAGCACCGGCCGCTGCGTGGCCTGGGGCAGCTGGTCCGGTGAATCGGTCGCAATTGCCACGATGAAGTCGTCCTCACCATAGCGCACGGGCTGGCCGGTCGAGGCTCGCCAGACCTCCACCTTGAGCAGGTTGCTTTCCTTGAAGCCTTCCACCAGCACCCAGTCCACGCCGTCGTGGAGTTGTGCAATCAGCTGGTGCACGGTGAGCTGCGCCGGCTTCTCGAACTCGCGGATCAGCGCCAGCCGGCGGTTCGATGCCACGACGACCTCGAAAGCACCGGCCTCGCGATGCCTGTAGGTGTCCTTGCCCGGGTGGTCGATGTCGAACTTGTGGTGGGCATGCTTGACCACCGACACGCGCTGTCCCATGGCCTTGAGCGCGGGAATGAGTTTTTCCACCAGCGTGGTCTTGCCCGAGCCGGAATAGCCCGCGAAGCCAACAACTTTCATCGCGGTCCTTTGTGGTTTCAGTCGCAGTGCTGCGCGATGTAGGCCTGCACCACGCCGGCATCGGCTGGCACTACCTTCACACGCTTGGGCAGGTCTTCGATGCCTGCAAATTTTGCCGGCCGGTCCGGCTCCCGCCCCAGCGCCTCGACGATGGTCGCCGCGAACTTGATGGGCAACGCCGTCTCGAGCACCAGCATCGGAATGCCCGGGCTCAAATGCTGACGTGCCACCTTGAGGCCATCTGCCGTGTGTGTGTCGATCATCACGCCGAAGCGTTCGAAGGTGTCGCGGATGGTCGCAAGGCGGTCGGCGTGCGTGCTCTTTCCACTGGCAAAGCCGTATTTTGCGGCAGCGCCCTCAAAGGCCGCATCGCCGCTGAGATCGAATTGCCCTTTTTCTGACAGCTGCGTGCCGAACAGGTCTTTCACGCGGGCGCCATCGCGGCCCAGCAGGTCGTACACGAAGCGTTCGAAGTTGCTGGCCTTGGAAATATCCATGGAGGGGCTGGAGGTCTCGTGCGTGTCGGCGCTCCCGCGCACACGGTAGGCGCCGGTGCGGAAGAATTCATCGAGCACATCGTTCTCGTTGGTCGCCAGCACCAGACTCTCGACAGGCAAGCCCATGCTGCGCGCCACGTGGCCGGCGCAGATGTTGCCGAAGTTGCCCGAGGGTACGGCGAAGCTGACCTTGTCCGTGTTCGACTTCGTCGCCTGAAAGTAGCCAGCGAAGTAATACACGACCTGGGCCATCAGCCGAGCCCAGTTGATCGAATTGACGGTGCCGATCCGGTACTTGCGCTTGAAGGCCAGGTCGTTGGACACCGCCTTGACGATGTCCTGGCAGTCATCGAACACGCCTTCGACTGCGAGGTTGTGGATGTTGGCGTCCTGCAGGCTGAACATCTGCGCCTGCTGGAAGGGGCTCATGCGGCCGGCCGGGCTGGTCATGAAGACCCGAACACCCTTTTTGCCGCGCATGGCGTATTCGGCCGCGCTTCCGGTGTCGCCGCTGGTCGCCCCCAGGATGTTGAGCTCTTCACCCCTGCGGGCCAGCTCGTACTCGAACAGGTTGCCCAGCAGCTGCATGGCCATGTCCTTGAAAGCCAGCGTGGGGCCGTTGGACAGGGCCTGGAGGTACACGCCGTCCTCCAGCCTTTTCAGCGGAACGATGGCCTTCGTGCCGAAAACCTCTTCGGTGTAGGTCCTCGCGCAAAGGGCCTTCAGGTCGGCTGCGGGAATGTCGTCGATGTAGAGCGAGAGGATTTCAAAAGCCAGCTCGTGGTACGCAAGGCTGCGCCACTTCCCCAGCGTGGCAGCATCCACCTGCGGATACCGCTCGGGCAGATACAGGCCACCGTCGGGCGCCAGGCCCTCCAGCAGGATTTCGCAGAAGTGCTTGCGGCCAGAATGGCCGCGCGTCGATACGTACAGCATCAGGCCAACTCTTCCTTGCGGATCCGAACGATGGGCTCAAGAACCGTGGGCAAAGCCTGCATCTGGGCCAGCACGTCGTTCATCGTGCCTTCGCGCGTATCGTGCGTCAGGATGATCAGGTCGGTCTGCTTCTCACCTTCGCCGGCCTCTCGCTGCAGCACTGCGTCAATGCTGATACCGGCCGCGGCCAGCAGTCCCGTGACCTTGGCCAAGACGCCGGCCTGGTCGGCCACGCGCAGGCGCAGGTAGTAGCTGGTCACCACCTCGCTCATGGGCAGCACCTGCTCGCTGCTCATCGCATCGGGCTGAAATGCCAGGTGGGGCACGCGGTGCGCGGCGTCGGCCGTGTGCAGGCGTGTTATGTCCACCAGGTCGGCGATCACGGCGCTCGCCGTGGGCTCGCTGCCCGCACCCTTGCCGTAGTAAAGGGTGGTGCCCACGGCATCGCCTTGCACCATGACAGCGTTCATCGCACCCTCCACATTGGCGATCAGGCGCTTGCTGGGCACCAGGCTGGGATGCACGCGCAACTCAAGGCCCTTGGCGGTACGCTTTGTAATGCCCAGCAGCTTGATCCGGTAACCCAACTGCTCGGCGTAGCGGATGTCCTGCGCGCCGAGTTTGGTGATGCCTTCCACATAGGCCTTGTCGAACTGCACAGCCACACCGAAAGCGATGGCAGACATCAGCGTGACCTTGTGCGCCGCATCCACGCCTTCGATGTCGAAGGTCGGGTCGGCTTCCGCATAGCCCAGGCGTTGCGCCTCCTTGAGCACCACTGCGAAGTCAAGCCCCTTGTCGCGCATCTCGGACAGGATGAAGTTGGTGGTGCCGTTGATGATGCCGGCGATCCACTGGATGCTGTTGGCCGTCAGGCCCTCGCGCAACGCCTTGATGATGGGAATCCCGCCAGCGACCGCGGCTTCGAAAGCCACCATCACGCCGCGGCGGTGCGCCGCCGCGAAGATCTCGGTGCCATGCACGGCCAGCAGTGCCTTGTTGGCTGTGACCACGTGCTTGCCGGCCTCGATGGCTTCCATCACCAGCTGCTTGGCGATGCCGTAGCCGCCGATGAGCTCGATGACGATGTCGATGTCGGGGTTGGCGATAACTGCACGGGCGTCGTTCACCACCTTGACCTTGTCGCCCACGACGGCTTGCGCGCGCGCGGTATCAAGGTCGGCCACCATGGTGATCTCAATGCCACGGCCTGCGCGCCGCTTGATCTCTTCCTGGTTGCGCTTGAGCACGTTGAATGTGCCGCTGCCCACTGTGCCTATGCCCAGCAGGCCGACTTGGATTGCTTTCATTTGGAGATGCGTTTCCTGTAGCTTTCGAGAAATCTGGCGATGCGGTTGATTGCCTCGCGCAGGTCGTCTTCGTGCGGCAGGAAGACGATGCGGAAGTGGTCGGGCGTGGCCCAGTTGAACCCCGTACCCTGCACCAGCATCACGCGGGTTTCCTGTAGCAGTTCAAGGAAGAACTGACGGTCATCGGCGATCGGGTAGACCTTGGGGTCGAGCCTGGGGAACATGTACAGCGCCGCCGAGGGCTTGACGCAGCTGACGCCGGGGATGGCGGTGATCAGCTCATAGGCCAGGTCGCGCTGGCGGCGCAGCCGGCCGCCTGGGGCCACCAGTTCATTGATGCTCTGGTAGCCGCCCAGGGCGGTCTGGATCGCCCATTGGCCCGGCACATTGGCGCACAGCCGCATGTTCGTCAGCATGTTGAGGCCTTCGATGTAGTCGGCCGCCGGCTTCTTGTCGCCCGAGACCACCATCCAGCCGGCGCGGTAGCCACAGGAGCGGTAGCTCTTGGACAGCGAATTGAATGTCAGCGTGAGCACGTCTTCCGACAGGCTGGCGATCGCGGTGTGTTTCGCGCCGTCGTACAAAACCTTGTCGTAGACCTCATCGGCCAGGATCACCAGGCCGTGCTGGCGTGCGATTTCGACGATGCTCCTGAGCAATTCGTCGGAATAGAGCGCGCCGGTCGGGTTGTTGGGGTTGATGACCACGATGCCCTTGGTGCGCGGCGTGATCTTGCTCTTGAGGTCGTCAAGGTCCGGCATCCAGCCGTTGGACTCGTCGCACAGGTAGTGCACCGGCGTGCCACCCGACAAGCTGACCGCAGCGGTCCACAACGGGTAGTCCGGCGCGGGCATCAGCAGTTCGTCGCCGTCATTGAGCAGGGCATTGGTCGACATCACGATCAGTTCGCTGGCGCCGTTGCCCAGGTAGATGTCTTCCAGCGTCACACCCTTGATGCCCTGCTGCTGGGTGTAGTGCATGACCGCCTTGCGCGCGCCGAAAATGCCTTTGCTGTCAGAGTAGCCGGCCGAGGTGGGCAGGTTGCGGATCATGTCCTGCTGGATTTCCTCGGGCGCATCGAAGCCGAACGGCGCCATGTTGCCGATGTTCAGGCGGATGATCTTGTGGCCCTCCTCTTCCATCTGGCGGGCGGCGTCCATGATGGGACCCCGGATGTCGTAGCAGACGTTGGCGAGCTTGGCTGATTTCTGGACGGTTCTCATGCCCCTCCGGGGTCGTTTTTAAGGGTGAAACCTATAATTTGACCACAGTTCCGCACCTGTTTAGTGCGGTGCAACATCAAGTCCCTTCCCATGAAACTTCAGCCCGACAAGTCAGACGTCCAAACCATCAACGGCTACGGCCCCGGCTGGGTCGGGGTCAATGGCGAGAAGCACACCTCCAGCGTGGTGGTGACCTACCGCGGGCAGTTGCTGCCCTGGCCGGCGCAACGCTTCGAGGAACTGGGGGCGGAGCACTTTGCAGAACTGGCTCAGCTGGATGTAGAACTGGTGATCTTCGGAAGCGGCTCGCGAATCCGCTTCCCGCAAGGTGTCTGGCTCAAACCCCTGATTGAGAGGCGCATCGGCATCGAAACCATGGACACACAGGCGGCCTGCCGCACGTACAACATCCTCGCGCAGGAGGGCCGCAGCGTGGCAGTAGCCCTCCTTCTTGAGCAGCCCGGCTGAGTCGCGGGCAGGCGCTCTTGCGTTGTAGGGTAAAATTGCAGGTTGCAACGGGATGTCCCCATCCCCAGGTAGCAACGAGCAAAACCTGTCACACGAGATACAAATTCATGGCGATCGTTGTCAACAAACCCATTCCCGAATTTGAAGCTGTCGCAACCGGCGGCCTCAAGGTAACCAACACTTCCCACACCGGCGCCGTACTGGTGCTGTACTTCTACCCGAAGGACAACACCCCGGGCTGCACCACGGAGGCCATGCAGTTCCGTGACAAGTACAAGGACTTCGTGAAAGCCGGCGCGCAGGTGTTCGGCGTCTCGCGCGACAACATGAAGTCCCACGACGAGTTCAAGGCCAAGCTTGAGCTGCCCTTCGAACTCGTTGCCGATACGGAAGAGAAGATGTGCCACATGTTCGGCGTGGTCAAGAACAAGATCATGTACGGCAAGAAGGTCAAGGGCATTGAGCGCAGCACCTTCCTGATCGGCGCTGACGGCGTCCTCAAGCAGGAATGGCGCGGTCTTAAGGTTCCCGGCCACGTCGATGAGGTACTCAAGGCCGTGAAGGCGCTGAAGAAGGCCGCCTGACGTTTTGTAGCAACATCGGCCGGCATGCGGTTGAAGCGCAACATGACTTGTGCATAATGAATTCATGCCCCTGAGCCCGACG
>CALRME020000083.1:0-8647 GCA_943369045.1 Sphingobacterium thalpophilum | reverse complement strand
GTGTTCCTGACCTACGCCGACGCCCGCAACCCCTCCAGCGGCCCGGGTCGCGAAACGGTGCACGACGTGAAGAACTACTCGGTGGACACACTGGACCGGCTGATCGTGCGGCTGGTGTCTGAAGAACTGGGGAAATTGGCGTCCGGCGGCTGAAAAGCCGGTTTTGGCTATAATCGTCGGCTCAGGCGCAAAAGCAAAAAGCGCCAGAACATGGCGCTTTAGCTCAGTCGGTTAGAGCGATGGAATCATAATCCACAGGTCCGCGGTTCGAATCCGTGAAGCGCCACCAGACACCTCAAAGCCCCGCGGCTCTCTGCCCCGGGGCTTTTTCTTTGGGCGCACTGGCTCCAAGATAGCGTCCCACCCGCGCCGTGCCCGGCCCTGCCCGGCCGCCCGGCCCGGCCCGGAACTGCATGTCGTGCAGGCCCATGGGTTCGCCGCAAACCGAGCAGGAAGGCACTGCCGCTGTCACCTGGCCGCAGCCCTCGTGCACCACCAGCACCGGCTGCTGGCCGGGTTCGGCCAGCCATTTGTCGCCCCAGGCCATCACGCTGAGCAGCACCGGGTACAGGTCGCGGCCCTTTTCGGTGAGGCTGTAGCGCCGGGAGCGGGCGTCCTCGGGCGCCACTTCGCGGGTGATCAGGCCCGCGTCCAGCAGCCGCTTGAGCCGCGCCGCCAGCATGTTGGAGGCGATGCCCAGGTCCTGCTGGATCTCGTCGTAGCGGGACATGCCGGCAAACAGGTCGCGCAGCACCAGCAGCGTCCACCATTCACCGATGACGTCCAGCGTGCGGGCGATGGAGCACGAAAAATCCGCGAACCCGGGCTTGTCCATATTGCTTGCTTTTTGAAAGTTAATTGGGTCAAATAACTTTTATTATGCAAGTTAATTGAATGGAGCACCCATGTACCACGCCATCGTTTCGCACAAGGTCCGCTCGGTGTTTGCAGCCATCAGCCGGGGCGACGCCTGGCCGATGATCGACAGCCTGGCCGGCGATTTCAGCTACCGCTTCGAAGGCGATTCGCCCATCGGCGGCGTGCGCCACAGCCGGAAGAGCATGCAACTGTGGTGGGAGCGCATGTATCGCCTCTTCCCCGGCCTGTCGTTCGAGGTGCGCGACGTGGTGGTGGCGGGCATGCCGTGGAACACGCGCATCCACACCCACCTTGAATTTGTGATGCCGCTGCCCGACGGCCGCACCTACCGCAACGTGGTGATGCAGGTCATGCGCATGCGCTGGGGCCGCATCACGCAGCTGCACACGCTGGAAGACACGCAGCGCTGCATGCGCTTCCTGCAATGGCAGGCCAGCCAGGGCAAAGCCGAGGCGCTGGCGCCGCCAATCAGCGATACCGAGTGGCCGCAGCGCGGGCCTTTCATGGGCGGCGAGGCGCTGGCAGCGTGATTGCATCCAGAATAAGTCTTCTTATGAAACTTATATAAGTTGCTTTAAGAAACTTTATTGGGTATGCTTCGCGGCATGCCCAAGCTCAAGCCCAACGAATCCCATTGCTCCGTCGCCCGGGCCATCGACCTGCTGGGCGACCGCTGGATGCTGCTGCTGATCCGCGAGGTGGTGTTCGGCACACGTCGCTTCGACGATTTCCAGTCGCACATGGGCATCGCCCGCAACGTGCTGGCCAACCGGCTGTCCCGACTGGTCGAGGCCGGCGTGCTGGAGCAGGTTCCGTTGGAAGCCGATGGCCGACGCATGGCCTACCGCTTCACGGAAATGGGCGAAGACCTGCTACCCATGCTGATCGGCTTCATGCAGTGGGGCGACCGCTGGCTGCAAACGCCCGGTACGGTGCCGATCCGCGTGATCGAGCGCGCCACCGGCAAGGAACTGCCGCGGGTGCAGGTGCGCAACAGGCAGGGCACCGGGCTCGGCCTGCGCGAGATTGACTGGAAGCCGGGCCCCGGTGCTTCCCACCCCAATGTCCAGCCGCTGGTTGCGGCCTACGAAGCCCAGCGGCGTATCGAGCCACGCAAGACAGCTGCCGCACCAGGAAAGAAGTCCCCCGCATGAACCTCTACCTTCGCCTGCTGATCACCTGGTTGCGCGCGCGCTTGAAGCCCGTCATCCGTCCCGGCGACACCATAGAGCTCTCGCTTCGCGTGCTGCCCAACGATCTGGACGTGAACGGCCACATGAACAACGGCCGCTACATGACCATCACGGACCTGGCGCTGATCGAGTACTTCACCCGCGCGGGCTTTCTCGCTGTCGCCTGGAAGCGCGGATGGCGGCCGATGCTGGGCGGCAGCATGATCTCGTTTCGCCGTGCGCTCAAACCCTTTACCACCTACACACTGCGCTTTACCGTGCAATGCTGGGACGAGCGCTGGAACTACATGCGCTTCGAGTTCGTGCGCGACGGCGAGGTCATGGCGCTGGGCCATGCCAAGGGCGCGGTGGTCGGGCGCAAAGGCATCGTCAGCAGCGGCGAGGCGTACGCGGCGATGGGGCTGGACGCGGCCTCGCCGGCATTCCCGGCGTCGGTGCTCGCTTGGATAGAGGCGGAGCGCCTCATCAGGGTGCCGGCGTGATGGCGCAGGTGGTGGCAGGCGTCTTTGCGGCGCTGGGCCTGGCACACGTCTTCTGGGCAATGGGCGTGAGGCTGGGTGGCGACGCCCTCATTCCGCGGCTTCCATCGGCCGATGGCACAGGCGGCAGCAGGCCCGCGTTCACACCCTCCGCCACGGCAACCCTGGCCGTCGCCGCCGCACTGTTCGCCGTGGCCGCCATGGTCGGCCTTCGCGCCGGCTTTTTCGCCACGCCGCTGAACCATCCTGCCTTGCGCGCGACAATCGGCCTCGTTGCGTTGGCCATGTTCATTCGCGCCGTGGGCGACTTCCGCCTGGTCGGCTTCTTCAAGCGCATCAAGGGCTCATCCTTTGCACGCATGGACAGCTGGGTCTACTCACCCCTGTGCGTGGCGCTCGGGCTCGGCCTTGCAGCGGTCGCGCTCGGCTGAAAGCCTGCCGGGGTGCGCAGGCGCTCAATGGGACTTGCCACTGAGCAGAAGCCAGATCGCGTGCATTGCCGGCAAATCCGAGGCGATCGTGCTTGACCGAAGATGGATCGGTCCGCAGAACTTGCCACTGGCGTCGGTCTTGCGCCAGCCGACGACGTCAACCCACTCCACCAACCCCGGCATGGACACTTCCTGCTCGTCAAAGGGGACGCCGTCTGGCGTTGCGGGCGGGATCTGGAAAGCCCCTTCGAAATAGCACGCATAAACATAGCCAGGCATGGCCGTGCGCGTTGTGCCGGGTGCCGGCTCCCCTGTCGGTACCCCCGAAGCAAAATTCTTGGCGATGCCGATGGATTTGCTTAACGATATGAATCCGCCCGATGTCTGGTCACGAAGAAAAAACGGTAGATTCAACGGCTGGAATTGATGCCTGTGGAGCGGAATGCCTAGTCCCGGGTGTTCCTCATCAATTCTTGCCTGCTCTGCGTCCAGGAACAGCGCCCTCAGTTGGGCCGGATCCTTTACGCTCACGATTGTCGTTTTGCCACTCTCTACGCGATCGATCACATACGTTGACCGGGTCGGGGCATGACGATCATTTTTGTCGTACAGCTCCAGCGCATAGTCAAGCAGCTTGCTGATGATGGAAAGCTGCCAGCCGGGCGTATCGCGAGTGGCATTGGGCAAGAAGCCGCGCGCGCTCTTTATTTCGCCGGGTTCCCGCGTTTCGCCCCTGAAGCCGTAGCCGCTGACCTTTTTGTGGCGAATTTCCCTCAGCAAGGTGTCATAGCCGAAAGGCGTTTTCCCCTCGCCCGTGATGCGAGTGGTCTTGATGATGTCAATGCTGCGTTTGTCTTCTATCGTGCTTTTCTCGTCATCCTTGTATCCGGCTGAAGGTGCGTAAGCATGAAACTCGTCAGCAAATGTTGTTGCTTCCGGGGTCACTGCGGGAAACCTGCCCAGCGCATCCCGCAAGCTTCTTAGCGTCGGCGCCGAATCGGACAAGGGCAGAGCGAAACGCCTTCCCGCACGATCAAAGCCATGTACAAGCATGCGAGCCAGGTAACTCGCCGACGTCTGGCCGGTGGTGTCGAGATTGAGATTGACAGCTTCCCAGTGTTTGATGATGGCATGCTGAAACTCGGCAACACGGGTCAGTTCAATCCTGTTGGACAAACTCTCTCTCACGACTGTGCATGTCCTGTGCGTGTCGAAGTCAACTTCCTTGAAGCGGGAATGTTCCCTCTTCACGCCCACGAAATACATTTTCGCCAGGCCGGGCGCTTCGCCCGATGGAACGCCTCCATTGCCGATGTACGACGAGCCTGTGAGTTCCAGCCAGGCATTGCCCTCAACGGGAGATGGTGTTTCTTCGTAGCAGAACATCACCGCTTTTTCCGGCAACGGGATCGCCTGCCCCGACATGCCCCGCGTTCCCACCTTTGCCATCTGGGTGCTCCTTTTCCTGGTCACGAGAGGCGCGCCGCTTGCCCGGGCGCATCTGAAAAAGTAAAAAGCCCGGCACCTTTCGATGCCGGGCTTGAAGCGGTAAAACCGCTATGCCGGTTAGGGCTTGCTGGCCGTGGGGAACGGCCAGGCTGCCTGCGGGTTCAGAGTGGTCTGAGCCGCAGGGGCAGCGGGAGCAGCTGCTGCTTTCGCAGCGGGTGCTTTGGCTGCTTTGGCAGCAGGCTTTTTCGCTGCTTTCTTGGCAGCGGGCTTTTTCGCTGCTTTCTTGGCGGCAGGCTTTTTGGCTGCGGGCTTCTTGGCTGCAGCCTTTTTCTTCGCCGGGGCCTTCTTGGCAGCGGCCTTCTTCGCCGGAGCCTTCTTGGCAGCGGCCTTCTTCGCCGGAGCCTTCTTCGCGGGAGCCTTCTTGGCTACGGCCTTCTTCGCCGGAGCCTTCTTCGCAGCTACCTTCTTGGCAGCCGGCTTCTTCGCCGCTACCTTCTTTGCCGGGGCCTTCTTGGCCGGGGCCTTCTTCGCTACAGCCTTCTTAGCGGCCGGTTTTTTCGCAGTTGCCATCATTTTCTCCTTGATCAAGTTGCAAAGAGCACTCCACGCTTGTTGGTTGCATGAAGCGATTCATGATGTTGGGAACATTCCCAGCACCATGAACACGGGTACACAAACTGATGCCATGCTCTTTGGCAGGTCCGCCAGCTCGTGTGATTCTTGAACTCACTGTTTTTCTACTAACTCACTATCGCAGTTTCAATCCCAGGAAAGCGCGCCACCCGACTGGTACTCAATCACCCGGGTTTCGAAAAAGTTGCGCTCTTTCTTCAGGTCAATCATTTCGCTCATCCAGGGGAAGGGGTTTTCCTCATTCGGGAAAAGCGCTTCCAGGCCGATCTGCGTGGCGCGGCGATTCGCGATGTAGCGCAGGTAACCCTTGAACATGGAGGCATTCATGCCGAGCACGCCACGCGGCATGGTGTCTTCGGCGTACTTGTATTCGAGCTCGACGGCCTTGGCGAACAACACCTTGATCTCGGCCTTGAATTCCGAGGTCCACAGGTGCGGGTTCTCCAGCTTGAGCTGGTTGATCAGGTCGATGCCGAAATTGCAGTGCATCGACTCGTCACGAAGGATGTACTGGTACTGCTCGGCCGCGCCCGTCATCTTGTTCTGGCGGCCCAGCGCCAGGATCTGGGTGAAGCCGACGTAGAAGAACAGGCCTTCCATCAGGCACGCGAAGACGATCAGGCTCTTGAGCAGCGTCTGGTCCGTCTCGTGCGTTCCGGTCCTGAAGTTGGGGTCACTGATCGCCTCGATGAAGGGGATCAGGAACTCGTCCTTGTCACGGATGGACTGCACCTCGTTGTAGGCGTTGAAGATCTCGCCTTCGTCCAGGCCCAGCGACTCGACGATGTACTGGTAGGCATGGGTGTGGATCGCTTCCTCGAAAGCCTGGCGCAGCAGGAACTGGCGGCATTCAGGCGCCGTGATGTGGCGGTAGGTGCCCAGCACGATGTTGTTGGCAGCCAGCGAATCGGCGGTCACGAAGAAGCCGAGGTTGCGCTTGATGATGCGGCGCTCGTCCTCGGTCAAACCGTTCGGGTCCTTCCACAAGGCGATGTCGCGCGTCATGTTCACTTCCTGCGGCATCCAGTGGTTGGCGCAGGTGGCGAGGTACTTTTCCCAGGCCCACTTGTACTTGAAGGGCACCAGCTGGTTGACGTCGGTCTGGCCGTTGATGATGCGCTTGTCGGCGGCATTCACGCGGCGTGCGGCGGCGGGCTTGGCGGCCACGGGCGTGACAGGCGCGCGCATGACAGCGCCATCGTCGAGCGTACGCAGGGCGGGCTGGGGATTCGCGGGGGTGGCTTGTGAAAGAGGTGAAGACTCCACCTCACGGTTCGTGAAAGAACCGCTGTTCAATGCTGTTGGCGATGCGGGCTTGACTTCTTCGTCCCAGGTCAACATAAGTTTTCCAATGCTCTGATTATGAGAGCAGAGATGCGAAATGAAAAGTGTTCATTCACATCCCTGCGCGATTGTGTTGCTCAATTGCATCGGCGCATGTCGGAGAACACCGACACTTCCCGCGTGCTCACTGGCACGCCTCGCACGTCGGATCGTCGACGCCGCAGAACTTGATGTCGGTCGCCGGCGTCGCGCTCATTTGCTCGCGTGCCGCGGCAGCTGCGGCTTCCAGCGCGGACATGCCGCCCTTGGTTTCGCCACCCGAGGACACCGCATTCAGGCGGCCCGAAGTGACCGTGGATTTCTCGGTGTGCGTGGCACTGATGGTGCGCAGGTAGTAAGTGGTCTTGAGGCCCCGCAGCCAGGCCAGCTTGTAGGTGTCGTCGAGCTTCTTGCCCGAGACACCCGACATGTAGATATTGAGCGACTGGGCCTGGTCGATCCATTTCTGGCGGCGGGCCGCGGCTTCCACCAGCCACGTGGTTTCCACTTCGAACGCCGTGGCGTACAGCGCCTTGACCTCCTGCGGCACGCGGTCGATCGGGCGCAGCGAGCCGTCGAAGTGCTTGAGGTCCATGACCATTACGTCGTCCCACAGGCCCAGGCGCTTCAAGTCACGCACCAGGTAATGGTTGATCACGGTGAACTCGCCCGACAGGTTGGACTTGACCGAGAGGTTGCCAAAGCAGGGCTCGATGGAGGCGTCCACGCCGATGATGTTGGAGATGGTGGCAGTCGGGGCAATGGCGACGCAGTTGGAATTGCGCATGCCGTCCCTGGCGATCTTCTTGCGCAGGGCTTCCCAGTCCATGCTCATGGAACGGTCGACTTCCACGTAGCCGCCACGCGCCTGCTCCAGCAGGTCAAGCGTGTCCAGCGGCAGGATGCCCTTGTCCCACAGCGAGCCCTTGTAGCTGGAGTACTTGCCGCGCTCACGGGCCAGTTCGGTCGAGGCCCAGTAGGCGTGATAGCAGACGGCTTCCATGGAGCGGTCGGCGAACTCGACGGCCTGCTCCGACGAATACGGGATGCGCAGCTCATACAGCGCATCCTGGAATCCCATCACGCCCAGGCCCACGGGGCGGTGGCGCAGGTTGGAGTCGCGCGCCTTCTTGACGGCGTAGTAATTGATGTCGATCACGTTGTCGAGCATGCGCATCGCCGTGGTGATGGTGCGCTTGAGCTTGTCGTGGTCCATCGCACCGTCTTTCAGGTGCTGCAGCAGGTTGACCGAGCCCAGGTTGCAGACCGCGGTTTCGGTGTCGCTGGTATTGAGCGTGATTTCCGTGCAAAGGTTGGACGAGTGCACGACGCCGGCGTGCTGCTGGGGCGAGCGCACATTGCAGGCATCCTTGAACGTGATCCAGGGATGGCCGGTCTCGAACAGCATCGTGAGCATCTTGCGCCACATGTCGGCGGCCTGCACGGTTTTGGCCGGCTTGATCTCGCCCCGCTTCGCCTTCTCTTCGTAGGCGACGTAGGCCTTCTCGAAGGCTGCACCGAACAGGTCGTGCAGGTCGGGCACGTTGGACGGGGAGAACAGGGTCCACTCGCCTTTTTCCATCACGCGGCGCATGAACAGGTCGGGGATCCAGTTGGCCGTGTTCATGTCGTGCGTCCGGCGGCGGTCGTCGCCCGTGTTCTTGCGCAGTTCCAGGAACTCTTCAATGTCCAGGTGCCAGGTTTCCAGGTAAGTGCAGACCGCGCCCTTGCGCTTGCCGCCCTGGTTCACGGCCACAGCCGTGTCGTTGACGACCTTCAGGAACGGGACCACGCCCTGCGATTCGCCGTTGGTGCCCTTGATGTGCGAACCCAGCGCGCGAACGCGGGTCCAGTCGTTGCCCAGGCCGCCTGCAAACTTGGACAGCAGCGCGTTTTCCTTGATCGATTCGTAGATGCCGTCCAGGTCGTCCGGCACGGTGGTCAGGTAGCACGAGGACAACTGCGAGCGCAGCGTGCCGGCATTGAACAGCGTGGGCGTGCTGGACATGAAGTCAAAGCTGGACAGCACTTCGTAAAACTCGATGGCGCGGGCTTCGCGGTCGATCTCGTTGAGCGACAGGCCCATGGCCACGCGCATGAAGAAAGCCTGGGGCAGCTCGATGCGGCTCTTGCGCACGTGCAGGAAGTAGCGGTCATACAGCGTCTGCAGGCCGAGGTAGTCGAACTTCAGGTCGCGCTCGGCCTTCAGGGCACCGGCCAGCTTCTTCAGGTCGAACTGCAGCAGCTTTTCGTCGAGCAG
>CALRME020000082.1:0-8711 GCA_943369045.1 Sphingobacterium thalpophilum | reverse complement strand
AGGTCACTTCCGCCGGCGTCCGTTTTGTCCCGCAACGCGCCGACACGATTTATTCGCTGACCGGCAACTCCGCCCTGTGGATGCATTACCGCCTGCTGCGCGGGCGCGGCGAGCGCCAGGGCTGGCTGATCGAATTCCCCATGCCCCTGCTCGACCTGGTCACGGTCTACCAGCAGGACGCCAGCGGCAAATGGGTGGCGCAGACTTCGGGCGACACCCTGGCCGTCTCGCAATGGGTGGAGCCCGGCCGCTACCCGCACTTCCGGCTTGTCCTGCCCCAGGGCCAGCAACGCGACGTGTATGTGCGCATCCGCAACATCACCTCTGCGAACTTCCCGGTGCGCCTGATCACGGAAGTGGGTCACGACCAGCACATCCAGATGGAATACCTGGGCCTGGGCATGACCTTCGGCGCGCTGGTGCTGCTGATCGCTGCCTGTCTGGCGCAAAGCTGGGTCTACCGCGACCGCGCCTATGCCTGGTATGCACTCTACGCAACCGTCACTTCGCTGGCTGTGGCGACCTACACGGGCGTGACGCCTCACCTGCTGTGGCCTGATTTCGGCGCGATGGGCGACGCGCCGGTGGGTTGCCTGTCCATCATGGCGGCAGGTGCTGCGCTGCTGTTCGTGCGAAACCTGATCGGCATTCCGGCACGCCTGCGCAAACTCGACAAGTCCGTGCAGGTAGCGGGCCTGGCCGGCATGGTGCTGGCGGCGGCCTACCCCCTGATGCCTCGCGCGACGGGCCTGGCGGTCCTGGGAGCCTATGTCGTCCTGTCCATTGTGTCCATCATGCTGATCGCCTTTGCAGCCTGGCGCCGCAAGGACGTGGTCGGGCAGTGGGTGCTGGCCGCCTACGTCCCGCTGACGCTGTCGGTGACCATGTCGGTGATGCGCCTGTACGGCTGGCTGCCCGTTTTCTTCGGCACCCAGTACGCGGTGGTCGTCGCCATGGCCATGGAGGTGCCGCTGCTGCTGGTGGCGCTCTCGATCCGCTCGCGCGAGCGCCACGGCGCGCAGATCCGCGAACTGGCGCTGTCCAGCCAGGACGCGCTGACCGGCCTGCTGGCGCCCCACCTGTTCCATGACCGCCTGCGCCAGGTGGTGTCGCGCTACAAGCGCGACAAGGAAGACGCGGCCGTGGTCTTCATCGACCTGGTCAACTACCGGCGCATCAAGGACTACTATGGCTCGGCCGTGGCCGAACAGAGCCTGCTGCGCAGCGTGATCAAGCTGCGCCGCCTGCTGCGCGACGTCGACACCGTCAGCCGCATCGGCGAGGCGCGTTTCGGCCTGATCCTGGAAGGCGTGAGCTCGCGCATCGCCGTGACCGACCGGGCAGCGCGCCTGATCGCCGCGGGCCTGATGCCGCTCAAGGGCCTCAAGCCCGACGTCACCCTGCAGTTCCACATCGCCTCGGTGCTGCTGGGCGAACGCATGATGGAGCCGCCGGAACTGACGGACGCGCTGGCGGCCCTGCTGGCCGGCATGTCGGCCCGCACCCGCCGGCCGATCCGCTTCGTCGAACCGGAAATCACGCAGCCGGCGCCACTGGAACCCGACTCGCTGCAGGACCCGGACGAAGACAGCGTGCTGCCCCGTGGCGACCTGCCCTCAATGGCGTCGGCTAGCCGAAACTGAAGCTGCCGCTGACGGCCTGGCCCACGCGCAGGGTCTGGTCCACGCCCTGGGTGATGATGGCATTCATACCGAAGGTCACAGCGCCATTGACGCGGTCGTCCTGCCGGTAGCCCTGCAGCATGTCACCCACTTCGGGGCTGCTGGTGGCGGTGGCCGGGTCGATGTTGGGGATGGGGCAGCGCGCGCAGGGCTTGACCGGCTTGACCTGTACCACGCTTTCCGCCGCGACGTTGAACATGTCCAGGCGGTCCTCGTCGTGCGCGTCCAGCCCCGCCAGCACGACGTTGGGCCGGAAGCGCTCCATGGTCACGGCCGCCTGTCCGGCAGCGGCCAGCTTGCTGTTGAGCAATTCCAGCGAAGCCTCGCTGATCACCAGCACAGGAAAGCCATCGGCGAACTGGTTGGGCGCCTCGACACCCTGGGTCCATTTCATGCTGGAAAGCCTCTTGTGTTCGGGGTCGAAACGCACCAGCCGCAATTTCCGGCCCAGGAAGTCGCTGAACCACTGGGCCGCGATGCCACCCATGTCGTAGGCCTTGACCTCATCGTCCCAGACCCGCACCTTCACCTCCTGCTCCACGCCGTCGATGCTCACATGCAAGGCCAGCATGCCCGGCGCCCGCAGCACCATGTCCGAGTGGCGCAGCTGGGGCTTGATCAGGGCCATGCGCGGCAGCTCGCGCTGGCTGACGAATTCGCCCTCCTCGTCCACGACCATCCAGGCACGGTCCAGGTCCAGCCCGGTCTCGGTCAACACGGCTTCCTGCAGCTCGATGCCGGCACAGGACTTCACGGGGTAGATGAACAGACGGGCTATGCGGCCGGCCACGTCGGCGCTGGGTTCGCTCACGGTTTCTCCTTTGGAAGGACAGCATTGTCGCTGGCTCCTACAATTCCCTGCATGGCCCCTGCGTTTGATGTCTGTATACGCGGCGCCGGCATCGTCGGCCGCACGCTGGCGCTTTTGCTGGCGCAGGACCGCCTGCGCGTCGCGCTGGTCGGCCAGCCGCCTCCCCCGCACGGCGATACCAGCGATGTGCGCGCGTATGCGCTGAACGCTGCTTCGCGCGCGTTGCTGGAGTCGGTGCGCGGCTGGCCCGGCGAAGCGCACGCCACGCCGGTGCTGGCGATGCAGGTCTGCGGCGACGACGGCGGTGAAGTCCGCTTTGATGCCGCAGGGCAGGGCGTCCCGGCCCTGGCCTGGATTGCCGACGTGCCTGCCCTGCAGGAGCGGCTGGACGAAGCCCTGCGCTACCAGGGCCTGGTCGAGCGGGTGGATGCGCCCCGGCCGGCCGCGCTGACGGTGGTGTGCGAAGGCCGCGCGAGCGCCACCCGGGCCGAGTTCGGAGTCGAATTCGAGCTCACCCCGTATCCGCAACGGGCCATTGCCGCGCGCGTGCACTGTGAAAAACCCCATGGCGGTGTGGCCCGCCAGTGGTTTGCAGATGGCGAAATCCTGGCTTTTCTGCCACTAGAGGGGAACTCGGTCGCGCTGGTCTGGTCAGTCCGTGAGGACAGGGCAGCCGCCGTGCTTGGCCTCGATGACGCAGGTTTTGCCGCCGCACTGGGGGCGGCAAGCCACCAGGCCCTGGGCAAGTTGACACTTTCGACTGAGCGGGCCAGCTGGCCGCTGCAGCTGGCCCGCGCCAGCCGGTGGAGCGGTCCCGGGTGGGTTTTGGCAGGTGACGCGGCGCACACCGTGCATCCTTTGGCCGGCCAGGGACTGAACCTGGGACTGGCGGATGCAGGGGAACTGGCCAAAGTGCTGCACGAACGCGAATACTGGCGTAACGTGGCCGACGCCAGGCTGCTGCGCCATTACGAACGCGCGCGCAAGGCCGACGTACTGGCCATGGGCACCGCCACGGACGGCCTGCAACAGCTGTTCGCCAGGAACGAAGAACCTTTTGCGCTGTTGCGCAACTGGGGCATGAAGGGATTCGAGCGCAGCGGGCCCGTCAAGCAATGGGTGGCGCGGCAGGCGATGGGCCTGCGCTGATGATGGCAATGGATTTTTTGGAAACGACATGAAGAAACTGATGAAGACCGCCCTGATCACCGGCCTGGCCGCCGCGGGTTTTGCCATGGCCACCCTGGCCCAGGCGCAGGAAGCCACCATCCGCAAGAACCTGACCGAGCGCATCCCTCAGCTGGCCAAAATCGACGAGATCAGCAAGAGCCCTGTCTCCGGCCTGTGGGAAGTGCGCGTCAACGGCACCGACATCCTCTACACCGACAGCGAAGGCAACTTCCTGATCCAGGGCCAGATCATCGACACCAGGCAGAAGCGCAACCTGACCGAAGAGCGCATCGACAAGCTGACCGCCATCGACTTCGACGCCCTGCCCCTGAAGGATGCCTTCACCATCGTGCGCGGCAACGGCAAGCGCAAGGTCGCGGTGTTCGAGGACCCGAACTGCGGCTACTGCAAGCGCTTCGAGCGCGATCTGCAGAAGGTCGACAACGTCACCGTCTACATGTTCCTCTACCCCATCCTGAGCGCCGACTCGACCGACAAGTCGCGCAACATCTGGTGCGCCAGGGACAAGGGCAAGGCCTGGACCGACTGGATGGTGCGCGACCAGCAGCCCCAGGCTGCAAGCTGTGACTCGGCCGTGCTGGCACGCAACATCGAGTTCGGCAAGAAGTACAAGATCACCGGCACGCCCACGCTGATCTTTGCCGACGGTTCGCGCGTCCCCGGCGCCATCAACACCGCCCAGATCGAGAAATTCCTCGCCGACGCGAAGTGAGCCGCGCCGTGAGTGCCCGGCTTGCCTACAAAGTGGAGGTGGCCGACCTTCACGCCCATCTTTTCCGCGTCACCCTCACCATTGCCGAACCGGCCGCCGGCCAGCGCGTCTCGCTTCCGGTCTGGATTCCCGGCAGCTACCTGGTGCGCGAGTTCGCCAAGAACCTGCAGCGCCTGGCTGCCCGCCAGGGTGGCCGCGCAGTCGCCTTGCAGCAGCTCGACAAGTGCACCTGGGATGCAGACTGCGTGGCCAGCGCGCCGCTGGTGCTCAGCTACGAGGTCTATGCCTTCGACAATTCGGTGCGAACGGCCTGGCTCGATGCCACCCGCGGCTTCTTCAACGCCACCAGCCTGTGCCTGCGGGTGCACGGGCAAGAGTCGCTGGTGCATTCGCTGGAGCTGGTCGCCAGCAAGCCCATCGCGGCCTGGAATGTGGCCACGGGCCTGACCGCGCACAAAGTCAACCGCCGCGGCTTTGGCACCTACCTGGCGTCCGACTACGACGAGCTGGCCGACTGCCCGGTGGAGATGGGCAGCTTCTGGAGCGGCGAGTTCAGGGCCGGCGGCGTGCCGCACCGCTTTGTCGTGGCCGGGGCCGCGGAGTCGTTTGACGGCGCGCGCCTGCTGGCCGACACGCAGAAGATCTGCGAGGCCGAGATCCGCTTCTGGCACGACCGGAAACGACCGCCGTACAAGAGCTACCTGTTCATGCTCAACGCGGTGGACGACAACTACGGCGGGCTGGAGCACCGCAACTCCACGGCCCTGATCGCCTCGCGCAAGGATTTGCCGCGCATCGGGGAAGAACGCACGGCCGAAGGCTACACCACGCTGCAGGGCCTGATCAGCCACGAGTACTTCCACACCTGGAACGTCAAGCGCCTGCGGCCGGCGGAGTTCGCTCACTACGACTACGAGCGCGAGAACTACACCCGCCTGCTGTGGTTCTTCGAGGGCTTCACCAGCTACTACGACGACCTGCTGCTGCGCCGTGCCGGCCTGCTGGACGACGCGGGCTACCTCAAGCTCCTGAACAAGACCATCAACCAGGTCATGCAGACACCGGGCCGCGAAGTGCAGTCGGTGGCGCAGTCCAGCCAGGATGCCTGGGTCAAGTACTACCGGCAGGACGAGAACACGCCCAATGCCACGGTGAGCTACTACACCAAGGGCGCGCTGGTGGCGCTGTGCTTCGACCTTACTCTGCGCAGCGAGGGCCACACCAGCCTCGACGAAGTGATGCGCGGCCTGTGGCAGCGCTGCAAGGGCGGCCCCATGGCCGAGTCCGATTTCGCCGCAGTGCTCAAAGAACTGGGCGGCCGCTCGTTCGCGCGCGAGATCGCCGCCTGGGTTCATGGCACGAAAGACCTTCCGCTGCAGGAACTGCTGATCAGGCACGGCGTGGCCGCGGTCGAAGAGCCTGCGCAGCTGCAGCAGCGGCTTGGCATTCGTGCCGGCGAAGGCAGCAGCATCGTGCTCAAGACCGTGCTGCGTGGTGGTGCGGCCGAGCAGGCCGGCATGGCCGCCAACGACGAGTGGATTGGCGTGGAAGTGGCCGGCACCGGTTGGCGCCTGGGCAAGCTGGACGACCTGCTGCTCTATGCCGGCACCCACAAGAAGGTGACGGCGCTGGTGGCGCGCGACCGCCGCCTGCTGCGGCTTGAACTCAGCCTGCCCGCGGCCGTCACCACCTGGCGCCTGGTGCTGCGCGACGCCGCGGCGGCTCAGCCGTGGCTTTCGCCCGCTACCTGATCCCGGTCGCGCTGGCAGTGCTGCTGGCGCACTGGATGGTGCTCGGCTGGCTGCGCTGGGTCTGGCCTGAAGCACAGGTCTTGCGGCCGATGGCCGCGCCGATGCTGACGCGGATGATTGTTCCGCAAGCGCCGGCCCCCTTGCCCGTCCCACCCAAGCCCGTTTCGGTTGCTCCTCGCACCGTCGTGGCAGTCCGTCCCGTGCCTGCCCCTGTCGCGAAGCCGTCATTGCCGGCCCAGGCCACACCAACACTTGCCCCGGTCATCGTGGCGCAAGGGGTGACGCCCCAAGCGGCATTCCCAGCACCCGCTGCAAGCATTGCCGCTACTGTCGCAGCGCCAACCGCGTCCGCGCCAGCCTCGCCCACGCCCGCCCTGGACACGTGGCCCGCCGACACCCGCCTGAGCTACCGGCTCGGTGGCTACTTCCGCGGCGAGCTGCATGGCAGCGCACGTGTGCAGTGGCAGCGCCGCGGCGACCGCTATGAGGTGCGCATCGAGATTGACGTGGGCCCATTCGCCAGCCTGGCCATGACCAGCCAGGGCCTGGTCAGCCAGGCAGGCCTGTTGCCGCGCGCCTACCAGGAAGACCGCAACGGCAAGCCGCGCGGCGCCGTACTGGGCGAGAACCAGATCGTGTTTGCTGACGGCCGCACCGCGCCCCGGCCGGACGGCGTGCAGGACACCGCCAGCCAGTTCGTCGACCTGTCCCAGCGCTTTGCCACAGGGCGAAGCGCACTGGAGGTCGGCGGCACCGTGTCGTTCTGGATGTCGCGGCCCGGCGCGGTGGACCTGTGGACCTACGACGTGGTGGAAAAGGAAACATTGGCCACGCCCAAGCTCGGTGCCGTGGAAGCTTTCCATCTCAAGCCCCGCCCCATCGCCAACCCGCGCGGCAACATCACCGCCGAAATGTGGTTCGCGCCCAGCCTGCAGTACCTGCCGGTTCGCATTCGCGTGAACATGGGCTCGGATGTGTTCGTCGACCTGATGGTCGAGAAGATCGAGCAGCGCTGACTGCCCGCGTTGAGCGCCGCCGGGCCGCCCCAAGGCGCGAAGGCCCCCTTGGGGGGCAGCGACCCGCGCAGCGGTGGAGCGTGGGGGCTATCTTTTATCCAGCACGCGCTTGGCCTTGCCGAGGCTGCGTTCGACGCCACCTTCGGCACGCAGTTCAATGCGCGCGGAGGTGCCGACATAGGTCTTGATTTCGTGCTGCAGCAACTGCGCCGCTGACCTGGCCTCTGCACTGTCGTGGCCCACGCCACTGCGCGCTTCCACCGCCACCGTGAGCTCGTCCATCGGCCCTTCGCGCGTGAGGATGCACAGGTAATGCGGCGCCAGTTCAGCGCGCTTCAAGATCAGTTCCTCGATCTGCGTGGGGAATACATTGACGCCGCGCACGATCATCATGTCGTCGCTTCGGCCGGTGATCTTTTCCATGCGGCGCATGGAGCGCGCCGTACCGGGCAACAGGCGCGTCAGGTCGCGCGTGCGGTAGCGGATGATGGGCAGCGCTTCCTTGGTCAGGCTCGTGAACACCAGCTCGCCCAGTTCGCCGTCGGCCACCGGCTCGCCGGTGTCGGGGTCGATGATCTCAGGGTAGAAATGGTCTTCCCAGACCGTCGGGCCGTCCTTGGTCTCGACGCACTCACTGGCCACGCCAGGCCCCATCACTTCGGACAGGCCATAGATGTCCACGGCATCCATGCCCATGCGCTGCTCGATGGCCGCGCGCATGTCGTTGGTCCAGGGCTCGGCGCCAAAGATGCCCAGGCGCAGGCTGGACCCCGCGGGGTCCAGCCCCTGCCGCACGAATTCGTCGGCAATCGCCAGCATGTAGCTGGGCGTGACCATGATGATGTCGGGGCGGAAATCGTGGATAAGCTGCACCTGGCGTTCGGTCTGGCCGCCGCCGAAAGGCACCACGGTCAGCCCCAGCTTCTCCGCGCCGTAGTGCGCGCCCAGGCCGCCGGTGAACAGGCCGTAGCCGTAGCTCACATGCACCAGGTCGCCGGGCCGCGCGCCAGCGGCGCGGATGCTGCGCGCCACCACGTTCGACCATGTATCGATGTCGTTCTTCGTGTAGCCCACGACGGTCGGCTTGCCTGTGGTGCCGCTGGACGCATGGACTCGCGCGCACTGCTCGCGCGGCACGGCGAACATGCCAAAGGGATAGCTGTCGCGCAGGTCCTTCTTGGTGGTGAACGGAAACTTCGCCAGATCGGTCAGGGCGCGGCAGTCGTCGGGGTGCACGCCGGCCGCGTCGAACTTGGCGCGGTAGACGGCCGAGTTGGCATAGGCGTGGCGCAGGGTGGCCTGCAGGCGCTTGAGTTGCAGGCCGCGCAACTCGTCGATGCTGGCTTTTTCTATGGGTTCCAGGGGGAATGTCTTCATGCTGCCTCCGGGATCACAGTGCCCGCGATGCTGGCACTCTTGCCGCGGAACATGGCGACCACTTCGCCGCGCTGGTTGGTCACCTTCATGTCGTAGATGCCGTGGCGGCCCTGCAGCACCTGCTCGAGGCCTTCGCAGGTGAGCACATCACCTAACTGGCCGGGCTTGAGG
>CALRME020000081.1:0-8728 GCA_943369045.1 Sphingobacterium thalpophilum | reverse complement strand
AGGACGGCAACCGCTTCGCCGTGTTGACCGACATCCTGGGCGATGAAGATCACCTGGGCGACATGGACTTCAAGGTCGCCGGCACCACCAACGGCATCTCGGCGCTGCAGATGGACATCAAGATCCAGGGCATCACCAAGGAAATCATGCAGGTCGCGCTGGCGCAGGCCAAGGAAGCGCGCATGCACATCCTGGGCAAGATGCAGGAAGCCATGAGCTCGGCCAACACCGAAGTCTCCAGCTTCGCGCCCAAGCTCTACACGATGAAGATCAACCCCGAGAAGATCCGTGACGTGATCGGCAAGGGCGGCGCCGTCATTCGCGCGCTGACCGAAGAGACCGGTTGCCAGATCAATATCGAGGAAGACGGCACCATCACCATTGCCGCCACCGACGCCGAGAAGGCCGAGGTCGCCAAGCAGCGCATCGCCCAGATCACGGCTGAAGTCGAAATCGGCAAGGTCTACGAAGGCCCGATCACCAAGATCCTGGACTTCGGCGCCCTGGTCAACCTGCTGCCCGGCAAGGACGGCCTGCTGCACATCAGCCAGATCGCCCATGAGCGCGTCGAGAAGGTCACCGACTACCTGTCCGAAGGCCAGATCGTCAAGGTCAAGGTGCTCGAGACCGACGAGAAGGGTCGCGTCAAGCTGTCCATGAAGGCCCTGCTCGAGCGTCCGGCCGGCATGCAGGACGACCGCCCGCCGCGCCAGGACCGTGGCCCGCGTGAAGACCGCCGCGATGACCGTCAGCGCGACGACCGTCCGCGTGAAGAGCGTGCGCCGCAACAGCCGCGCGAGCCGCAAGGCCCGGCTGGTTCGCAGGAATAATTGCTCTACTTTTGATAGCTGTCAAAGCACACCTGGTGAGCTTCGCAGCCTGAAATTACATGAAAGCAATTGAAATCAGCGCCTACGGCGCCCCTGACGTCCTGCGTCTGGGTGAGCGGCCCGAGCCGGTGGCCGGCGCGGGCGAGCTTGTCATCCGCGTTGCCGCCAGCGGCATCAACCGTCCGGACGTCCTCCAGCGCACCGGCAACTACCCTGTGCCGCCGGGCGCGTCGGACATTCCGGGGCTGGAAGTCGCGGGCGTCATCGTCTCGGGCGATGCGCAGGCGATGGCGCAAGCCGGCTTCAAAGTCGGTGACCGCGTCTGCGCACTGGTGGCGGGCGGTGGCTATGCCGAGCTCTGCGTGGCACCCGTGGGCCAGTGCCTGCCCGTGCCCGCCGGCCTGAGCGACGTCGAGGCGGCTTCGCTTCCCGAGACGTTCTTTACCGTCTGGAGCAATGTGTTTGATCGCGGGCGCCTCGTGGCCGGCGAGACCTTCATGGTCCAGGGCGGCACCAGCGGCATCGGCGTCACCGCCATCCAGCTGGCCAAAGCCCTGGGCGCCACCGTGATTGCCACTGCGGGCAGCGATGACAAGTGCGACGCCTGCATCAAGCTGGGCGCCGACCACGCGATCAACTACAAGACCAAGGACTTCGCCGAAGAGGTCAAGACCATCACCGGTGGTGCCGGCGTCAATGTGATCCTGGACATGGTGGCCGGCGCCTATGTGGCGCGCGAAGTGGGCTGCATGGCCGAGGACGGCCGCCTGGTCATCATCGCCGTGCAGGGCGGCACCAAGGCTGAATTCAACGCCGGCCTGGTGCTGCGCAGGCGCCTGCTGATCACGGGCTCGACGCTTCGTCCGCGGCCTGTCGCCTTCAAGGCAGCTATTGCCGCTTCGCTGCGCGAGAAGGTCTGGCCGCTGCTGGAGAAGGGTGCTGTCAAGCCGGTCATCCACAGCGTATTTCCTGCCGCCGAAGCTGCAAAGGCCCATGAGTTGATGGAGTCCAACCAGCACGTCGGCAAGATCGTCCTGACCTGGTAGGAAACGTATGGCGCAGAAACTCATCGCAGGCAACTGGAAGATGAACGGCAGCCTGGCTGCCAACGAGGCACTGGTCCGCGCGCTGACCGCGGGCATGGCTTCGGCTGAATGCACCGTGGCCGTCTGCGTGCCGGCGCCTTACCTGTCGCAACTGCAGATGCTGCGCCAGGGCTCGAAGCTCGAGCTGGGCGCGCAGGACATTTCTTCGTACGAGCAGGGCGCCTACACCGGCGAGCAGTCAGCCTCGATGCTCAAGGAGTTCGGTGTGCGCTACGCCATCGTCGGCCACTCCGAGCGGCGTTGCTACCACTTCGAGACCGATGCGCTGGTGGCCGACAAGGCCAAGGCGGCCCTGGCCCACGGCATCACGCCCATTGTCTGCGTGGGCGAGACGCTCGCGGAGCGCGAAGCAGGCAAGACCGAAGAGGTGGTCAAGCGCCAGATGGCGGCGGTGATCCACACCAACGGCCACTGCATCAGCGAGATCGTGGTGGCCTACGAACCCGTCTGGGCGATCGGCACGGGCAAGACCGCGACGCCGGAGCAGGCGCAACAGGTCCATGCCGTGCTGCGGGCGCAGCTCGCGGCGGCGACGCCCCACCCGGAACGCGTTGCAATCCTCTACGGCGGCAGCATGAATGCCGCCAACGCCGCCAGCCTGCTGGCCCAGCCTGATATCGACGGCGGATTGATCGGCGGCGCATCCCTGAAGGCGCCCGACTTCCTGCAGATCATTGCCGCAGCCCGCACCTCGCGGGACTGATGCACCCAAAGAATAGGAGTTATTCAAATGAACGTGTTTCTCACCATCGTCCTGGCCGTGCAGATGCTTTCGGCCCTCGGCATGATCGGCCTCATCCTCGTGCAGCACGGCAAGGGCGCTGACATGGGCGCGGCCTTCGGCAGCGGAGGCTCGGGCAGCCTGTTCGGTGCCAGCGGAAGCGCCAATTTCCTGTCGCGCACCACCGCCGTCCTGGCCGGCGTTTTCTTCGTCTGCACGCTGCTGCTGGCCTACTTCGGCAACCTGCGCCCCGTGGAGTCGGGCAGCGTGCTCGAGCGTTCCGCCGTTACCGCCCCCGTGCCTGCGCCGGCGGCTTCCGGTGCAACCCAGATTCCCGGTTCGAGCGCTCCTGCGCCTGCTCCCGGCGCAGCGCCGGTGGCCCCGGCAGCGCCTGCGGTTGCCGCTTCCGGCGCCGCGCAGATTCCCACGCGCTGAGCGCCTGGGAAATCGCGCACCCCAGTGGGGAATGAGTGGTTTTCAGGGTAAACTCCTAGATTGTCCGGGACGCTAAAAATCGCAAGATTCCTCATGCCTGCCCGGGCAGGAAAAAACCGCCGTCGTGGTGAAATTGGTAGACACGCTATCTTGAGGGGGTAGTGGCGAAAGCTGTGCGAGTTCGAGTCTCGCCGACGGCACCAACAAAAACGCCCGCCAGGCACGTATCGGCGGGTTAAAGCGGTGATCAGAGTCTCACGATGAACCTCGACCAGTACCTGCCTGTCTTCCTGTTCATCCTGGTCGGCATCGGGGTGGGCATTGCCCCCCAGGTGCTTGGCTACATCCTCGGGCCCAACCGCCCCGACAGCCAGAAAAACTCCCCTTACGAATGCGGTTTTGAAGCCTTCGAGGACGCACGGATGAAGTTCGACGTGCGCTACTACCTGGTGGCCATCCTCTTCATCCTGTTCGACCTTGAGATTGCATTCCTTTTCCCGTGGGCCGTTTCGCTGAAGGAAATCGGCGCGACCGGCTTCTGGGCCATGATGATTTTCCTGGGCATCCTCGTCGTCGGCTTTGCCTACGAGTGGAAAAAGGGCGCCCTGGACTGGGAGTAAGCATGATCGAAGGTGTATTCAAGGAAAGTTTCGTCACCACTTCGGTGGACTCGGTGATCAACTGGGCCAAGACCGGTTCGTTGTGGCCCATGACGTTCGGCCTGGCCTGCTGTGCCGTCGAAATGATGCACGCCGGCGCGGCGCGCTATGACCTGGACCGCTTCGGCATCGTGTTCCGTCCGAGCCCGCGCCAGTCAGACCTGATGATCGTCGCCGGCACGCTGTGCAACAAGATGGCGCCGGCGCTGCGCAAGGTCTATGACCAGATGAGCGAGCCGCGCTGGGTCCTGTCGATGGGCTCGTGCGCCAATGGCGGTGGCTACTACCACTACAGCTACTCGGTCGTGCGCGGCTGCGACCGCATCGTCCCGGTGGACGTGTATGTGCCCGGTTGCCCGCCCACCGCGGAAGCCCTGATGTACGGGATCATCCAGCTGCAGCAGAAGATCCGCCGTACGCAGACCATTGCGCGGGCCTGAGGAAACACTGATGACCGTCTTTGCCGTCAATCCCGAAAGCCTCCGGCAGGCCGTTGCCGCTGCCCTGGGCGACAAGGCCAGAAGCGTCACCCTCAAGCTGGGTGAAGTCACCGTCACGGTTGCCGCTGCCGACTATGTCGCTGCCGCGGAGATCCTGCGTGACTCGCCTGCCTGCCGCTTCGAGCAGCTGCTCGACCTGTGCGGCGTCGATTACTCCGGCTACCGTGAAGGTGCCTGGGATGGGCAGCGCTATTGCGTTGTCTCGCACCTGCTGTCGGTCAGCCTGAACCAGCGCGTCCGGCTCAAGGTGTTCGCTGCCGACGATGACCTGCCGTCCGTGGATTCGCTTACCGGCGTCTGGAGCAGTGCCAACTGGTTCGAGCGCGAGGCGTTTGACCTCTTTGGCATTGTCTTTGAGGGGCACAACGACCTGCGCCGCATCCTGACTGACTACGGATTCATCGGCCACCCCTTCCGCAAGGACTTCCCGGTGTCAGGCCACGTCGAGATGCGCTATGACGCCGAGCAGAAACGGGTCGTCTACCAGCCCGTGTCGATCGAGCCGCGCGAGATCACGCCGCGCATCATCCGCGAAGACAACTACGGGGGCCTGCAGTAAGCAGACGCTTTCGATGGCAGAAATCAAGAACTACACACTGAACTTCGGGCCGCAGCACCCGGCCGCCCATGGCGTGCTGCGCCTGGTGCTCGAACTCGACGGCGAAGTGATCCAGCGGGCTGATCCGCACATCGGCCTGCTGCATCGCGCAACCGAAAAGCTGGCCGAGAGCAAGACCTATATCCAGTCGCTGCCCTACATGGACCGCCTGGACTACGTGTCGATGATGTGCAACGAGCACGCCTACTGCCTGGCCATCGAAAAGCTGATGGGCCTGGAAGTGCCCGAGCGTGCGCAGTACATACGCGTGATGTTCTCGGAGATCACCCGCCTGCTCAACCACCTGATGTGGCTGGGCGCGCACGGCCTCGATTGCGGCGCGATGACGATCTTCCTGTACGCGTTCCGCGAGCGTGAAGACCTGTTCGACATGTACGAGGCCGTGTCCGGCGCGCGCATGCATGCGGCCTACTTCAGGCCCGGCGGCGTGTACCGCGACCTGCCCGACACGATGCCGCAGTACAAGGCGAGCAAGATCCGCAACGCGAAGGCCATCAAGGACCTCAACGACAACCGCAACGGCTCGCTGCTCGATTTCATCGACGACTTCACCAGGCGCTTCCCGGCCAACCTGGCCGAATACCACGAACTGCTGACCGAGAACCGCATCTGGAAGCAGCGCACCGTCGGCATTGGCGTGGTCTCGCCTGAGCGTGCGCTCAACCTGGGCTTTACCGGCCCCATGCTGCGCGGCTCCGGCATCGCCTGGGACCTGCGCAAGCAGCAGCCTTACGAGGTCTACGACCGGATGGATTTCGACATCCCGATCGGCAAGACCGGTGATTGCTACGACCGCTACCTCGTGCGCATGGAAGAGATGAAGCAGTCCAACCGCATCATCAAGCAGTGCGTGGACTGGCTGCGTGCCAATCCCGGCCCGGTCATCACCGAAAACCACAAGGTGGCCGCGCCGGACCGCGAATCCATGAAATCCAACATGGAAGAGCTGATCCACCACTTCAAGCTGTTCACCGAAGGCTTCCACGTTCCCGAAGGCGAGGCTTATGCCGGCGTGGAGCACCCCAAGGGCGAGTTCGGCATCTACATCGTGAGCGACGGTGCCAACAAGCCCTATCGCCTGAAGATCCGCGCGCCCGGCTTCCCGCACCTCGCAGCGCTCGACGAAATGGGCCGCGGCCACATGATTGCCGACGCCGTGGCCATCATTGGCACCATGGACATCGTGTTCGGAGAGATTGACCGATGATTTCTGACAGCACCCGCGCGCGCTTCGACAAGGAAGTCGCCAAATTCCCGGCCGACCAGCGCCAGTCCGCTGTCATGGCCTGCCTGGCCATCGTGCAGCAGGAGCAGGGCTTTGTCAGCCGCGACGCGGAGAACGACGTCGCCGCCTACCTGGGCATGCCGCCAATCGCGGTGCACGAGGTCACGACCTTCTACAACATGTACAACCAGGAGCCGGTGGGCAAATTCAAGCTCAACGTCTGCACCAACCTGCCGTGCCAGCTGCGCGACGGGCAGAAGGCGCTGCACCACCTGGAGCACAAGCTGGGCATCGGCATGGGCGAGACCACACCGGACGGCATGTTCACGCTGCAGCAAAGCGAATGCCTGGGCGCCTGTGCCGACTCCCCCGTGATGCTGGTCAACGACCGCACCATGTGCAGCTTCATGAGCAACGAGAAGCTCGACCAGCTGATCGACGGCCTGAAGGGAGCATCCGCATGAACGCCGAGCAAGTGCTTTCCCAGTTCAAGGCCACGGGCGTACAGACCTGCTTTCACGGCCGCCACATCAGCCCCCAGATTTACGCCGGGCTGGACGGCAGCAACTGGCGCCTCAAGGATTACGAGGCGCGCGAAGGCTATGCGGCGCTCAAGAAGATCCTCTCCGAAGGACTGACACAGGACCAGGTGATCGCCACCGTCAAGGAATCGGCCCTGCGCGGCCGCGGCGGCGCAGGCTTTCCCACAGGCCTGAAGTGGAGCTTCATGCCCCGCCAGTTCCCCGGCCAGAAATACCTCGTGTGCAATTCCGACGAAGGCGAGCCGGGCACCTGCAAGGACCGCGACCTGCTGCAGTACAACCCGCACCAGGTCATCGAGGGCATGATCATCGCTGCCTACGCGATGGGCATCACCGTGGGCTACAACTACATCCACGGCGAGATCTTCGACACTTACAACCGCTTCGAGGAAGCGCTGGAAGAGGCCAGGGCGGCTGGCTATCTGGGCGAGAAGATCCTGGGCAGTAACTTCAGCTTTCAGCTGCATGCATCACACGGCTTCGGCGCCTACATCTGCGGCGAAGAAACCGCGTTGCTCGAATCGCTCGAAGGCAAGAAGGGCCAGCCGCGCTTCAAGCCGCCTTTTCCTGCCAGCTTCGGCCTGTACGGCAAGCCGACGACGATCAACAACACCGAGACCTTTGCGGCGGTGCCCTGGATCATCCGCAATGGCGGCGCGGCCTTCCTCGCGGTGGGCAAGCCCAACAACGGCGGCACCAAAATCTACTCGGTTTCCGGCGACGTCGAGCTGCCCGGCAACTACGAAATCCCGCTGGGCACACCTTTCACCAAGCTGCTTGAACTCGCCGGTGGCGTGCGCAAGGGCCGTACGCTCAAGGCCGTGATCCCCGGTGGATCGTCGGCTCCCGTGCTGCCGGCGCACATCATGAATGAGTGCACGATGGACTACGACTCCATCGCCAAGGCTGGCTCGATGCTGGGTTCGGGCGCCGTGATCGTGATGGACGACACGCGCTGCATGGTGGAGTCGCTCAAGCGCCTCTCCTACTTCTACATGCACGAGTCCTGCGGCCAGTGCACGCCCTGCCGCGAAGGCACGGGCTGGCTCTGGCGCGTGGTGGACCGCATCCACACCGGCCACGGCAGGCAGAGCGACATGGACCTGCTCAATTCGGTGGCCGACAACATACAGGGCCGCACCATCTGCGCTCTGGGCGACGCGGCGGCGATGCCGGTGCGCGCCATGATCAAGCACTTCCGGCCTGAATTCCAGGCGCTGATCGACAAGGCACGGCAACCGGCCGTGCAGGCCTGAAGCGGGCGGAACAAGAACTATGGTTGAAATAGAACTCGACGGCCAGAAGGTGGAAATCACCGAGGGCAGCATGATCATGCATGCTGCCGACAAGGCGGGTACCTACATCCCGCACTTCTGCTATCACAAGAAGCTTTCCATTGCGGCCAATTGCCGCATGTGCCTGGTCGATGTGGAGAAGGCGCCCAAGCCCATGCCGGCCTGCGCCACACCCGTCACGCAGGGCATGATCGTGCGCACCAAGAGCGACAAGGCCATCAAGGCCCAGCAGTCGGTCATGGAATTCCTGCTGATCAACCACCCGCTCGACTGCCCGATCTGCGACCAGGGCGGCGAATGCCAGTTGCAGGACCTGGCCGTCGGCTATGGTGGTTCGGCCTCGCGCTACCAGGAAGAAAAGCGCGTCGTCCCGGTCAAGGACGTCGGCCCGCTGATCTCCATGCAGGAAATGACGCGCTGCATCCATTGCACGCGTTGCGTCCGGTTCGGGCAGGAAGTGGCCGGCGTAATGGAACTGGGCATGATTCACCGCGGCGAACATTCCGAGATCACCACCGTGCTCAACGACACGGTCGATTCGGAGCTGTCGGGCAACATGATCGACATCTGCCCGGTGGGTGCGCTCACCAGCAAGCCTTTCCGCTACAGCGCCCGTACCTGGGAGCTCTCACGCCGCAAGTCGGTCAGCCCGCACGACTCCACCGGTGCCAACCTGATTGTCCAGGTCAAGAGCAACAAGGTCATGCGCGTGGTGCCGCTGGAGAATGAAGACATCAACGAATGCTGGATCGCGGACCGCGACCGGTTTTCCTATGAAGCCCTGAACAGCGACGAG
>CALRME020000080.1:0-8740 GCA_943369045.1 Sphingobacterium thalpophilum | reverse complement strand
GCTTGCGTTTGGCGTGGGCGGCGGCCAGCGAGGCGATTTCGCCTTCGATGACGCGCCGCGCACGTATGAGTTCGAGCGGGCCCCATTCGGTGGGCGGCACTTTCACGCCACCGGCATTGCGTTTGCCGGTGCGGTCCTGCACGTACACGCCTGAGCCGGTGCGCACCTCAACCCAGCCTTCGACTTCCAGCGCGATCAGTGCCTCGCGCACCGAAGGCCGGCTCACGCCCAGCTGCTTGGCCAGGTCGCGCTCGGCCGGCAGCCGCTCAGCCGCAGCGAACTCGCCTGAGGCGATCAGCGAACGCAACTGCTCGGCGATCTGCCGGTAAAGGCGTTGCGGTTCTACGGTTTGCAGCGGCATGAAGATGGGATTGCGGCAGTAGCCGAAGTGATCAAGGGTTTTTCACAATTGGCCAAGTGGTCAGACCAATTAATATTGCGGCAAACAACAGTCCGCGCATCCGGCAAAACCCGAACGGCGCGGCAAACACCCGAGGAACAATCATGCGGCTCAAAGGAAAAACAGCGCTGGTCACCGCGGCCGGGCAGGGCATAGGCCGCGCAACTGCGCTGGCCATGGCTGCGCAGGGCGCGCAGGTCTGGGCGACCGACGTGAACGCGAAGCTGCTGGAGAGCTACTCCGGCGAGAAGGGCATACAGACTGCCGTGCTCGACGTTCTGGACAAGGCGGCCATCAACGCGCTGGTGGGCGAGTTGCCGCCGCTCGACGTGCTGTTCAACTGCGCGGGCTTCGTGCACAACGGCACGATCGAGCAAGCGACGGACGCTGAATGGGACTTCGCCTTCAACCTGAACGTGCGCGCGCAGTTCTGGATGATCCAGGCCGTGCTGCCGGGCATGCTGGCAAAGGGCGCCGGCAGCATTATCAACATGGCCAGCGTGTGCAGCAGCTTGAAGGGCCTGCCCAACCGCTTCATCTACGGAACCTCCAAGGCGGCGGTGGTGGGCCTGACAAAAAGCGTGGCTGCCGACTACGTGGCCCGGGGCATACGCTGCAACGCCATTGCGCCCGGCACGGTGGATACGCCTTCGCTGGCTGACCGCATCAACGCCTATGAGGACCCGGTTCAGGCGCGCAAGAACTTCATCGCCCGCCAGCCCATGGGCAGGCTCGCGCAAGCTCATGAAATGGCGCCGCTGGTGGTTTTCCTGGCCAGCGACGAGTCGGTGTTCGTGACCGGCCAGCTCTATGCCAACGACGGCGGCATGACCATATGAACCAGCTTGATTTCAAGGGCCGGCACGCGGTCATCACCGGCGGCGCCACAGGCCTGGGCTATGCCATCGCCCAGCGCCTGATTGATTCGGGCGGCACCGTCACGCTGTGGGACCGCAACGGCGATGCCGCAACCCAGGCCGCACTCACGCTGGGCGGCAAGGCTGCTGCGGTTCAAGTGGACGTGGTGAAACAGGAGTCGGTCAAGCTTGGCGTGCTGGCCACGCTCAAACAGTCGGGCGCCATCGACGCGCTGGTCAACTGCGCCGGCATCACCGGGCCCAACGTCAAGGTCTGGGACTACCCGCCCGACGCCTGGCGCGAGGTAATCGAGGTCAATCTCAACGGACTTTTCCTTTGCTGCCGCGAAGTGGTGCCGCACATGCGCGAACGGGGCTGGGGCCGCATCGTCAACATTGCTTCGGTGGCCGGCAAGGACGGTAACCCCAATGCCAGTGCCTACAGCGCGAGCAAGGCGGCGGTGATTGCGCTGACCAAGTCGCTGGGCAAGGAACTGGCCGACACCGCCATCCGCGTGAACTGCGTGACACCGGCGGCGGTCAAGACGGCCATCTTCGACCAGATGACAGAACAGCACATCCAGTTCATGCTCTCCAAGATCCCGATGGGCCGCTTCGGAACGCCCGAGGAAGTCGCGGCCCTGGTGGCCTGGCTGTGCACCGAGGAATGCTCGTTCTCTACTGGTGCCGTGTTCGACCTGTCGGGCGGGCGCTCCACTTACTGATTCCCAAACCAAGAAGGAAGAAAAATGAAACTTGTTCGCTATGGCAACCCCGGCAGGGAAAAGCCCGGCCTGATCGACGCCGACGGAAAGTTGCGCGACCTGAGCGCCGTGGTGCCCGATATCGGCCCGGCGCAACTGGGCGCCACGGTGCTGGCGAAACTGCGCAAGCAAAACCCGGCGAAGTTGCCGCTGGTGCGCGGCACGCCGCGTTACGGTTGCCCGGTGGCCAATGTCGGCAAGTTCATCGCCATCGGCCTGAACTACAGCGACCACGCGGCCGAATCCGGCAACCCCATCCCCAAGGAGCCGGTGGTCTTCATGAAGGCCACCAGCTGCATCCAGGGCCCCAACGACAACGTGATGCTGCCCAAGGGCTCGGTCAAGACCGACTGGGAAGTGGAACTGGGCATCGTCATCGGCACCCGTGCGCGCTACGTTACCAAGAAGGACGCGCTGTCCCACGTGGCCGGCTACTGCACCATCAACGACGTGAGCGAGCGCGAGTTCCAGCTCGAGCGCGGCCCGCAATGGGACAAGGGCAAGGGCTGCGACACCTTCGGCCCAATCGGCCCCTGGCTGGTCACGCCCGACGAGGTCAATGTGCAGCGCCTGGGCATGTGGCTGGACGTCAACGGCAAGCGCATGCAGACCGGCAGCACCAAAACCATGATCTTCGACTGCGCCACGCTCGTGAGCTACCTCAGCCGGTTCATGACGCTGCTGCCCGGCGACATCATCACCACCGGCACACCACCTGGCGTGGGCCTGGGCATGAAGCCGCCGCTGTACCTCAAGAAGGGCGACGTGATGACGCTGGGCATTGAAGGCCTGGGCGAGCAGAAGCAGCTCGTGGTGCCGTTCAAGCTCTGAATTCGCTGTTGACGCAGACGCTAGTACGGGCGTGGTACTTTTCGGTACCGCCGCCCGTCTTGCGCGCGGGTTTACCCGCAATGGGCCTAGAAATGTGCCTCTAGATGCTGGGGTTTTCGCTTGACGGAGATCGAATTCCTGCAAAATAGAACGACCGTTCGTTTTATTTTGTCTGGAATCCATGTCCGTCACCGAACTGCCCATCAAGACGCCACGCGCCGGCCGTGAAGGCCGGGCCCTGCAAAAGGGCCAGCAGACCAAAGCCGCCATTGTGGACGCCGCCCTCGGCCTGGCCACCCAGATCGGCCTGGAGGGCCTGTCCATCGGCGCGCTCGCCGAAGTCACGCAGATGAGCAAGTCGGGCGTGTTCGCCCATTTCGGATCGCGTGAAGAACTGCAGATTTCCGTCATTCGCGAATACCACACCCGTTTCGAGGACGAGGTGTTCTACCCGGCCATGAGCGGCGAGCGTGGCCTGCCTCGGCTGCGCGCCATGTTCGCCAACTGGATGAAGCGCACCTCGGTCGAAATCGACTCCGGCTGCATCTACATCAGTGGCGCAGTCGAGTTTGACGATCGCGCCGGCCCCGTGCGCGACGCGCTGGCCAGCTCCGTCATGACCTGGCACGCTGCCATGCGCCGCGCCATTGTCAACTGCAAGGAAGAAGGCCACCTGCATGCCGACGTGGATGCCGAGCAGATGCTGTTCGAGATTCACGGCCTGATCCTGGCGCTGCACTACGAGGCGCGCTTCCTGAAGAACCCCGGCTCCATCGACCGCGCCAAGGCCGGCTTCAACAACATCCTCAGGCATTACGGCGCGCAGGACGCGCTGCCGCAACGCCTTGCCAAGTCAACCCGATCCACACGAAGCACCAAGGAGTAATCCATGCCCACCTACACCCCGCCCCTGCGCGACATGCAATTCCTGATGAACGAGGTGCTCAACGTCTCCGAAGACTTCAAGGAAATCCCCAAATACGCCGAAGCCGATGCCGACACCATTGCCGCCGTGCTGGAAGAAGCCGGCAAGTTCGCTTCGGAAGTGACCTTCCCGCTGAACATCAGCGGCGATGAAGAAGGCTGCAAGCTCGACACAAAGACCCATGCGGTCACCACGCCCAAGGGCTTCAAGGAAGCCTACAAGAAGTATGTCGAGGGCGGCTGGCCGGCCCTGTCGTGCGACCCGGCGTTTGGCGGCCAGGGCCTGCCGCTGGTGGTCAACCAGTGCTTCTACGAAATGCTCAACAGCGCCAACCAGGCCTGGACCATGTACCCGGGCCTGACGCATGGCGCCTATGCCGCGCTGCACACCCACGGCACCGATGAGCAGAAGCAGACCTACCTGCACAAGATGACCAGCGGCGAGTGGACCGGCACCATGTGCCTGACGGAGCCGCATTGCGGCACCGACCTGGGCCTGATGCGCACCAAGGCCGAGCCGCAGGCCGACGGCACCTACAAGATTACCGGCAACAAGATCTTCATCAGCGCCGGCGAGCACGACATGGCCGACAACATCATCCACCTGGTGCTGGCCCGCCTGCCCGATGCGCCCCCCGGCATCAAGGGCGTCAGCCTGTTCATCGTGCCCAAGTTCCTGGTCAACAAGGACGGGTCCCTCGGCGAGCGCAACGGCATCTACTGCGGCGGCCTGGAGCACAAGATGGGCATTCACGGCAACGCTACGGCGCAGATCGTGATTGACGGCGCCATCGGCACGCTGGTGGGGCAGCCCAACAAGGGCATGCAGGGCATGTTCGTGATGATGAACGCCGCCCGCCTGGGCGTGGGCAACCAGTCGCTCGGCTTGACCGAAGTCGCCTACCAGAACGCCCTGGCCTACGCCAAGGACCGCATACAGATGCGCAGCCTGTCGGGCCCCAAGGCCAAGGACAAGCCGGCCGACCCCATCATCGTGCATCCCGACGTGCGCAAGATGCTGCTGACGGCCAAGGCATACGCCGAGGGTGGCCGCGCGCTGGCCATCTACTGCGCCGTGCTGCTGGACAAGGCGCACAGCCACCCCGACGAGAAGGTGCGCAAGGACAGCGACGAGATGCTGTCGCTGCTGACCCCGATCGTGAAGGCCTTCACCACCGACAACGGCCACATCGCCACCAATGCCTGCATGCAGGTGTTCGGCGGCCACGGCTTCATCAAGGAATGGGGCATGGAGCAGTTCGTGCGCGACAACCGCATCAACATGATCTATGAAGGCACCAACACCATCCAGTCTCTGGACCTGCTGGGCCGCAAGATCCTGGGCAACAACGGCGCCACGCTCAAGAAGTTCGGCAAGCTGGTGGGCAAGCTGGTGGAAGAAGAAGGCGTGAACGAGAAGATGGCCGAGTTCATCAACCCGATCGCCATGCTGGGCGACCAGCTGACCAAGTTCACCACCGAAATCGGCTTCAAGGGTTTCCAGAACGCCGACGAAGTGGGCGCCGCCGCGGTCGACTACCTTCGCGTGGCCGGCCACCTGGTGCATGGCTACTTCTGGGCCCGCATGGCGCAGGTGGCCTTGCGCGAGATCGCCGCGGGCAACACCGATCCGTTCTACAAGGCCAAGCTGCAGACCGCGCGCTTCTACTTCGCCAAGCTGTTCCCGGAGACCGCGACCCTGATGCGCACCGCCCGCACCGGCGCCAAGGTGTTGCTGGACACCGACGAGGCCCTCGCGTGATCCGCCTCGCCGCCGTCCTGCTGGCGCTGGCCGCAAGCAGTGCCTTTGCCCAGCCCACGCCCGTGGGCCTGTGGCGCAACATCGACGACAAGACCGGCGAGGCCAAGGCAGAGGTCCGAATCGCGGATACAGGCGGAATGCTCAGCGGCCGCATCGAGAAGCGCCTGGCCAAGGATTCCAAGGCCGACGCCAGATGCGAGGAATGCTCGGACGACCGCAAGGGCAAGCCCATGGACGGGCTGGAGATCATCCGCGGCGCCAGGAAGGCCGAAGGCAAGGACGTGTGGGAAGGCGGCAAGATCCTCGACCCCGAGAATGGTCGCGAATACACCCTGCGTCTCACGCCCGTCGAAGGCGGCAGGAAACTTGAAGTGCGCGGCTCCTTCGGCCCGTTCGGCCGGACCCAGACCTGGGTGCGCGCGCAATAAACCCATTTGAAGCAGACACCATGTACAAAGACCGTGACGAACGTGCTGCCGCCGAACCCGGCGCAGCCAACAGCGAAGGGCGAAAAACCATGAGCCGATTCCAGGTGAAGAAAGTCGCCGTGCTCGGCGCGGGCGTGATGGGCGCGCAAATAGCCGCGCACCTCGTCAACGTCAAGGTGCCCGTGGTGCTGTTCGACCTGCCTGCAAAGGAAGGCCCGAAGAACGGCATCGTGACCAGGGCCATCGAAGGCCTCAAGAAGCTCAAGCCTTCGCCCCTGGGCGTGGCGGACGATGCCTCGCTGATCCAGCAGGCCAACTACGAAGAGCACATGGAGCAGCTGCGCGACTGCGACCTCATCATCGAGGCCATCGCCGAACGCATGGACTGGAAGCTCGACCTCTACAAGAAGATCGCGCCCTTCATCGCACCGCACGCCATCGTGGCCTCCAACACGTCCGGCCTGTCGATTACCAAGCTGAGCGAGGCGCTGCCCGAAGAAATCAAGCCGCGCTTTTGCGGCATCCACTTCTTCAACCCGCCGCGCTACATGTACCTGGTGGAGCTGATCAACACGCCCACCACGAATGCCCACATCCTGGACGACCTGGAAACCTTCGTCACCAGCGGCCTGGGCAAGGGCGTGGTGCGCGCCAAGGATTCGCCCAACTTCATCGCCAACCGCGTCGGCATCGCCGGCATGCTGGCCACGATGAAGGAAGTCGAGAACTTCGGCCTGACCTACGACGTGGTCGATGACCTGACCGGCAAGAAGCTGGGCCGCGCGAGTTCCGGTACCTTCCGCACCGCCGATGTGGTGGGCCTGGACACCATGGCCCACGTCATCAAGACGCTGCAGGACAACCTGAACGAAACGACGGACCCGTTCTACGCCAGCTTCGGCACGCCCGAGGTGCTCAAGACCCTTCTGGAGATGGGCAACCTGGGCCAGAAGGCCAAGGCAGGTTTCTACAAGAAGGCCGGCCGCGACGTGCTGCGCTTCGACCTCGCTTCGAAGGAATACGTGCCCGGCGGCCAGAAGGCCGACGAGGTCTACGGCCGCATGCTCAAAAAGCCGGCTGGCGAGCGCCTGAAGTTGCTGCGCGAAGCCGAAGGCCCGCAAGGCCAGTTCCTCTGGGCCATCCTGCGCAACGGCTTCCACTACGCAGCCGTGCACCTGGCTTCGATCGCCGAAACCGCGCGCGATGTGGACTTCGCCATGCGCTGGGGCTTCGGTATGAAGCAGGGCCCGTTCGAGCTCTGGCAGGAAGCCGGCTGGCTGCAGGTCGCCAACTGGATCAAGGAAGACATCGCGGCAGGCAAGACGCTGTCGAACGCGCCGCTGCCCGACTGGGTCTTCAGCGGCCCCGTCGCCGATGCCGGTGGCGTGCACACGCCCGAGGGCTCGTGGAACCCCACCGCGAAGAAGTTCGAGCAGCGCCGCGTGCTGCCGGTGTACTCGCGCCAACTGTTCCCGGAGTCGGTGCTGGGCAGCAAGCCCCAGGCCTTTGAGACTGCGGGCAAGACGCTGCACGAAGACAAGGGCATCCGGCTTTGGACTTTGGATGACGAAGTGCTGATCGCCAGCATCAAGACCAAGATGCACGCCATCAGCCCGGAAGTGGCCGAAGGCCTGCAGCTGGCCGTGGACATGGCCGAGAAGGACTACCAGGGCGTGGTGATCTGGTCGGGCGACGACCCGTTCTCCGCCGGCGCCGACCTGCAGGCCATGCTGCCGGCCTTCATGGCCGTGGGCGTCTCGGCCATCGACGAGGCCGAGCACCACCTGCAGCAGACCATGCTCAGGCTGCGCTACGCCAGCGTGCCCGTGATTTCCGCGATCCGCGGCCTGGCGCTGGGCGGCGGCTGCGAGATCGCCGTGCACTCGGCCCGCCGTGTGGTCGCCATGGAAAGCTACATCGGCCTGGTGGAAGTGGGCGTGGGCCTGGTGCCCGGCGCCGGTGGCCTGACCTACATCGCGCGCCGCGCCGCCGAGAACTGCGCCACGTCGACCGACAAGGACCTGCTCAAGTTCGTGACCGAAGGCTTCACCGCCGCGGCCATGGCCAAGGTCGGCACCAGCGCGCTGGAATCGCGCAAGCTGGGCTACCTGCTCGAGAGCGACATCATCGTGGCGAACAAGGACGAGTTGCTGTACGTCGCCCTGAACGAGGCGAAGGCCCTGTTCAACGGCGGCTACCGCGCGCCGCACAAGCGCCAGTTCCCTGTGGCGGGCCGCAACGGCAAGGCCACCATCCAGGGCCAGCTGGTCAACATGCGCGACGGCGGCTTCATCAGCCAGCACGACTTCCACATTGCCTCGCTGATCGCAGGCGTGGTCACCGGCGGTGACGTCGATGCCGGCACGCTGGTGACCGAAGAGTACTTGATGACGCTGGAGCGCCAGGCTTTCTGCTCGCTGCTCACGCACCCCAAGACCCAGGAACGGATCATGGGCATGCTGTCGACCGGCAAGCCGGTGCGCAACTGACATGGACGCGCAACCGAACCGCTTGCAGCGGCAACTCGGGCAGCTCAGGCAGGTGCCCGGTTTCCTGCGCCCATGGACGCAGAGCGCCGTGCTGCGCCGCGCTGTGCCCTTCACGAACACGGCCGGGCTGGACTTTGTCAGCATGACGCCCGGCCAGGTGGAAATCGCGATCCGCAACCAGCGCAAGGTACAGAACCATATCGGCGGAGTGCACGCGTCGGCGATGAACCTGCTGGCGGAGACCGCCACCGGCATGGTGGTGGGCATGAACGTGCGCGACGATTG
>CALRME020000079.1:0-8745 GCA_943369045.1 Sphingobacterium thalpophilum | reverse complement strand
AGAACGCGGGTGCACCATCTTGATGAACTGCTTGAGCATCTGCTCGGTGACGGTGAAGTCGGCGATCACGCCGTCCTTCATCGGGCGGATGGCCTCGATGTTGCCCGGCACCTTGCCGAGCATGGCTTTGGCTTCGCGGCCGACGGCCTGGATGGTTTTCTTGCCTTGGGGTCCGCCTTCATGGCGGATGGCTACGACGGACGGTTCGTCGAGGACGATACCCTTGTCACGCACGAAAATCAGGGTGTTGGCGGTGCCCAGATCAATGGCCAGGTCGGTGGAGAAGTACCGACGGAATGCTCCGAACATTGGGAAATTCCTTCGTTTTTCTGCGAAAAAGGCCCCGTTCGGGGCCGTTGCACTAAAGGCGGGATAATACCCCATCCCCTGTGAATAACTGGCCCGCAAGGGGCCGAAATTTCGCGCTTACATCCAGTTTCCCGGGCCTTTTTCCCTATGGCACTCACCCCTACCGACATCAGCCGCATTGCCAATCTGGCAAGGCTGGAGCTGCGCCCTGAAGAAAGCGAGCGCATGCTGACGCAAATCAATGGCTTCTTCGACATAGTCGAGCAGATGCGGGCTGTGGATACCAGCGGCGTCGAGCCCCTGGCGCACCCCGTCGCAGCCATTCAAGAGATCGCCTTGCGCCTGCGCGAGGACATCGCCAGCGAACCCAACAACCGCGAAGCCAACCAGCGCAGCGCGCCGGCTGTGGAGCGCGGTTTGTTCCTGGTCCCGAAGGTGATCGAATGAGCGCGCTGCACGACTTGACGGTGGCGCAGCTGGCCGCGAAATTGAAGGCCAAAGAGGTGTCGGCGGTGGAGGCTGCGAAACACTTTCTGGCACGAGGCAAGACGCACGAATCGTTGGGTGCTTATCTGGCTGTCAATGAAGAGGTGACGCTGGCGCAAGCCGCTGCGGCCGATGCGCAGATCGCGAGTGGCAACGCAGGCGCATTGGCCGGTGTCCCGATCGCGCACAAGGACATCTTCGTCACGAAGGACTTCCCCACCACCGCCGGCTCGAAGATGCTCGCGGGCTACCGCTCGCCGTTTGATGCGACTGTGGTGCGCAAGCTTTCCGAAGCAGGCACCGTGTCGCTGGGCAAGCTCAATTGCGACGAGTTCGCCATGGGTTCGTCCAACGAGAACTCGGCCTTCAAGCCGGTACAAAACCCCTGGGACACCACACGAATTCCGGGCGGCTCTTCGGGTGGCAGCGCCGTGGCCGTGGCCGCGCGCCTGGCACCTGCAGTGACCGGCACCGACACCGGCGGCTCGATCCGCCAGCCCGCATCGTTTTGCGGCATCACGGGCATCAAGCCTACCTATGGCCGCGCTTCGCGCTACGGCATGGTGGCCTTCGCCTCCAGCCTGGACCAGGCCGGCCCGATGGCGCGCACGGCCGAAGATTGCGCGCTGCTGCTGTCGGCCATTTGCGGGCCTGACCTGGACCGGGATTCGACTTCGCTGGAGGTGCCGGCGGAAGACTTCACGAAGTCGCTTGGCGCATCCATCGAAGGCCTGCGCATCGGCGTGCCGAAGGAGTTTTTCGGAGACGGTCTATCCGCTGACGTGCGCACAGCCGTCGATGCCGCGCTGAAGGAATACGAGAAGCTGGGCGCGAAGATCGTGCCCATCACGCTGCCGCGCACGCAGCTCTCCATCCCCGTCTACTACATCATCGCGCCGGCCGAAGCGTCGTCGAACCTGTCGCGTTTTGACGGCGTGAAGTTCGGGCATCGGGCAGAGAAATACACCGACCTGCTGGACATGTACAAGAAGACCCGCGCCGAAGCTTTCGGCGACGAGGTCAAGCGCCGCATCATGATCGGCGCCTATGTGCTTTCGCATGGCTACTACGACGCGTATTACCTGCAGGCGCAGAAGATCCGCCGCATGATCGCCGACGACTTCCAGCAGGCCTTCAAGGCCTGCGACGTCATCGCCGGGCCGGTGGCGCCGACGGTGGCGTGGAAGCTGGGCGCCAAGAGCGACCCTGTGGCCAACTACCTGGCCGACATCTACACGCTGCCCGGCTCGCTGGCCGGCCTGCCGGGCATGAGCGTGCCCGCGGGCTTTGGCGAGGGCGGCATGCCTGTGGGCCTGCAGCTGATTGGCAATTACTTCAAGGAAGCGCAGCTGCTCAACGCCGCGCACCGCTTCCAGCAGGCGACTGATTTCCACCTCCGCCAACCGGGAGGCATCTGAAATGAGCAAACTGATTCAAGGCTACGAAGTCGTCATCGGCTTCGAGACGCACAGCCAGCTGTCCACGCAATCGAAGATCTTCAGCCGCTCGCCCACGGCGTTTGGCGCCGAGCCGAACACGCAGGCCAGCCCGGTGGACCTGGCGCTGCCGGGCACGCTGCCGGTGATGAACAAGGGCGCAGTCGAACGCGCCATCGAGTTCGGCCTGGCGGTGAACGCCACCATCGCGCCGAAGAGCATCTTCGCGCGCAAGAACTATTTCTACCCCGACCTGCCCAAGGGCTACCAGATCAGCCAGTTCGAGATCCCGGTCGTGCAGGGTGGCAGCGTTGAGTTCTTCCTGGAGACAGGCAAGGGCACCGACGCGGTGCGGGAAAAAAAATCCGTTCGCCTGGTGCGCGCGCACCTGGAAGAGGACGCGGGCAAGTCCTTGCACGAAGACTTCATCGGCCAAAGTGGCATCGACCTGAACCGCTCCGGCACGCCGCTGCTGGAGATCGTCACCGAGCCCGACATGCGCTCGTCCGACGAGGCGGTTGCCTATGCGAAAGAGCTGCACAAGATCGTGACCTGGATCGGCATCTGCGACGGCAACATGCAGGAAGGCTCTTTCCGCTGCGACGCCAACGTGTCGGTGCGCAAGCCGGGCGGTGAACTGGGCACGCGCCGCGAGATCAAGAACCTCAATAGCTTCAAGTTCATGAAGGAAGCGATCGACTTCGAGATCCGCTGGCAGATCGAGGAGATCGAGGATGGCCGCGCCATCCAGCAGGCGACGGTGCTGTTCGATCCGGACACGGGCGAGACGCGCGCCATGCGCACCAAGGAAGACGCCGCCGACTACCGCTACTTCCCCGACCCGGACCTGCCGCCGCTGGTCGTCGCGCCCGAGTGGGTGGAGCGCGTGCGCTCCGAAATGGCCGAACTGCCGCGCGTGATGGCGGCCCGCTTCGTCAAGGACTACGGCCTGCCGGAATACGACGCCACCACGCTGACGCAGAGCAAGGCGATGGCCGCCTACTTCGAGGAAGCGGCCAGGGCCAGCAAGCAGCCCAAGCTGGCCAGCAACTGGGTGATGGGCGAGGTCTCGCGCCGGCTCAATGCGGGCGAAGGCACGATCGACGCGGCGCCTGTGAACGCGCAGCTGCTGGGCGCGCTGATCGCCCGCATCGCCGACAGCACGATTTCCAACAGCGCCGCGAGGCAGGTGTTTGAAGCGCTGTGGAGTGGTGAGGGCCAGGAGGTAGACGCCGTCATCGAGGCCAAGGGCCTCAAGCAGATGAACGACAGCGGCGAACTCGAAGCCATCATCGACGGCATCATCGCCAGCAACGCCGACAACGTCGCGCAGTTCCGCGCCGGCAAGGACAAGGCCTTCAACGCCCTGGTCGGCCAGGCGATGAAGGCGACCAAGGGCAAGGCCAACCCGCAGCAGGTCAATGACATGCTGCGCAAGAAGCTGGGCGCTTAGCCCCTGGGGTTTAACTCCGGAGGCCGCCGTCGGCGCGGATCACGGCCATGCCGACGTAGGAGCCGCCGTGGCGGAAGCCCGGCTTGAAGTCGACCACGTAGCCGCCGGTGTCGTAGCGGCCAATCGCCGACAGCGAGCGCTGCAGCGAGACGCGGTTGACGGCGCCACCGGCCTTGCGCATGCCCTCGACCAGCACCTTGGCGGCGATGCACGACTCCAGCGCCGTCACGGACATCGCATCTTTCTGGCCCAGCGCCGTCCACGCGTCGCTGCATTCCTTGACCACCGGAATGGAGTGCTGCTGCGGCGTGGGCACCGTCAGCGCCACCGAGATGCCCGCTGCGTCGGCGCCCAGGGCCTTGGCGATCTGGTTGGCACCGGCGAACGACAGGCTGGTCACCATGTACTGTTTGCCCGCGCCCTTGAGCTTCTTGACCATCTGGGCCACCGGCGCATACAGGGTGGTGACAACCAGGATGCTGGGGTCGGACGCGATCACGTCCTTGATGTTGGCTTCGGTCACGTCGGCATTGCGCTTGATGGCCACGCTGACGGGCTTCTTGTCGAACTTCTCGAGCACCTTGGCCACCGTGGCGAAGTTGTCCTTGCCCACTGCGTCGTCGTAGTGCAGCACCGTGACGCGGGTGGAGCCCAGGTTGCCCCAGAAGTTGATGATCTTGTTGATTTCGTCGGCGTAGGTGGCGCGCACCGTGTAGACGAAGTCGTTCTGCTTGCGGATGGTGTCGGCGCCGGTGAACGGCGCGAAGAACGGCACCTTCTTGTCGGCGACCACCGGCATGGCGGGCACGCTGAGCGTGGATGACGCATAGCCGAACAGGGCGACCACGTTGTCTTCGTTGACCAGTTTGGCGGTGTTCTCGGCGGACAGCTTGGTGTCATTCCTGTCGTCCAGCGAGACGAGCTTGATGGCGCTACCGCCAATCCCGCCGGCGTCGTTGACCTTCTTGAAGTACGCCAGGGCGCCGTTACGGATGTCGTTGCCCAGTTCGGCATTGCCGCCGGTGAGCGGGGCCGACTGGCCCACGACGATGTCGGCCGCGAAGGCCTGGCTTGCGCACAAGGCAAGCACCAGGGAAAGAATGCGCAAGGGGGTCTCCACTGTTGAGCCTGTGAGGCTACAAGCAAAATGGATGAGGCTCTGTCCCCCAGGCATCGACCGGGCACGAGTTTTACCAGTGTTACGTTTGCTGACGCCGGGCGCCCCGCTACCCGCTTGCAAGGGCGGGAAACAGGGGCATCACCTGGCGATAGAGCCGGTCAAACCGCTCGGCACGCCCTGCATAAAACGCCTGGCGCGCGGGCTGCGGCTCATGCACGCCAACCAGCGCAGGTTCGACGCACACGTCCTGTGCCTGCGCCTTGTCGCAGGCCATCCAGGCCAGGCGCGCAGCACCCAGGGCCGGGCCTACTTCGGCTTCGGCACGGCGCAGCAGGGTACGGCCGGTGATGTCGGCGATCATCTGCGCCCAGCGGGCGTCACGCGCGCCTCCTCCGATCAGGCTGATGCCGCCGATGGGCGCGCCCGTCGCCTGCAGCGCCGCAAGTCCCTGCGCCAGGCCGTGACCCACACCTTCGAGCGTCGCATTCACCAGGTCGGCGCGGCTGGTCGCCGCGTGCATGCCGAAGAAGACGGCCTGGGCCGCCGGATTGTTGTGCGGCGTGCGCTCGCCGTTGAGGTAGGGCAGAAACAGGGGCGTCGATTCGTCGGGCTCCTGGCGGGCCGCCTCGGCCAGCAGATGCTTCACGTCGGGCTCGCCGGTGAGGCGGGCGGTGAAGTCCAGGCAGGCCGCGGCGGACAACATCACCGACATCAGGTGCCAGGTCCCCGGCAAGGCGTGGCAAAAGCTGTGCACGGCCTGCGCGGCGTTGGCCACGAATCCGTCCGTGGCGACGAAACACACGCCCGAGGTGCCCAGCGACAGCATCGCCTGGCCCGCGCGCACCACGCCGACCCCGAGTGCGCCGGCGGCGTTGTCCCCGCCCCCGGCAATGATGGGGATTTCGCGCAGGCCGAACCGGCGTGCAAGGTCCCCGCGCAGGCGGCCGGTGATCTCTGGCCCCTCGTACAGCCTGGGCATGTGTTCGCGGCCCAGCCCCGTGGCAGCCAGCAATTCGCCGCTCCAGTCGCGCCGGCCGACGTCGAGCCAGAGCGTGCCGGCCGAGTCGGACAGATCACTGGCGTATTCGCCGCCCAGCCGCCAGCGCAGGTAGTCCTTGGGCAACAGGACCTTGGCGACGCGCTCGAAAACCGCCGGCTCATGCCGCGCCAGCCACAGCAGCTTGGGCGCGGTGAAGCCGGGCATCATGAGGTTGCCCGTGATGGCCCTGGAATCGGGGACCTGCGCTTCCAGATCGGCGCACTCGCGGTGCGCGCGGCCGTCGTTCCACAGAATGGCCGGACGCAGCACCTCGCCCCCTGCATCCAGGCAGGTCGCGCCGTGCATCTGGCCGCTCAGGCCGATGGCCTCGACCTCGGCGGGGCTGATGCCCGCCTGCGCGGCCCGGGCCAGGGCGGTGGCCAGCGCCTCTTCGCAGGCGCGCCACCAATCTTCCGGGTGCTGTTCGCGCCAAAGCGGCTGGGGTTGCTGGACGGTCAGCGCCGCTGAAGCGCTGGCGCGCACCTGGTGCCGCCGGTCCAGCAGGATGACCTTGAGGCTGGAAGTGCCCAGGTCGATGCCGAGAAACATGCGGTTCGCCTCAGGCCATCGGCGTCCACTTGCGGTCACTGCCGGCGGACTCCACGGTCTTCTCGATAAAGCGCACGCCGCGGGCGCCATCGGCCAGCGTGGGGTAGTCGGCTGCCAGCGGATCGGGCTTGTCGCCCGCTTGCAGCGCGCGGATGTGCGCGGCCACCCCGAGGTACACATTGGCAAATGCCTCGATGAACGCTTCCGGATGCCCGGTGGGCAGGCGCGATGCCCGCTTTGCCGACTCACCCAGCCAGGGCGAACCGCGTGTGAGGATGCGGCGCGGACCATCGATGGGCGAATGCACCAGGTAGTTCGGGTCTTCCTGGCGCCAGTCCAGCGTGGCGGTGCTGCCGAACACGCGCAGGCGCAAGTCGTTCTCGCAACCCACCTCGATCTGCGAGGCGATCAGCACGCCGCGCGCGCCGTTCGAGTAGCGCAGCAGCAGGTTGCCGTCGTCATCCAGCCTGCGGCCGGGCACGAAGGTGGTGAGGTCGGCGCAGAGGCTTTCGATCTCCAGCCCCGTCACAGTCGCGGCCAGGTTCTCGGCGTGAGAGCCTATATCGCCGATGGCGCCGGCCATGCCGCTGCGGCCCGGGTCGGTGCGCCAGTCGGCCTGCTTGTTGTCGCCGCCTTCCAGCCTGGTGGCCAGCCAGCCCTGGTTGTACTCGACGATGATCTTGCGGACTTCGCCGATGGCGCCTTTGCGCACCATCTCGCGCGCCTCGCGGACCATGGGATAGCCGGTGTAGTTGTAGGTGACGCCGAAGACCACGCCGCTCTTGTCCACGGCGCGTTGCAGCTGGGCGGCCTGTTCGCTGGTGTGGACCAGCGGCTTGTCGCACACCACGTGGATGCCGGCTTCGGCGAACGCCCTGGCCACCGGGAAGTGCACGTGGTTGGGCGTGACGATAGAGACGAAGTCGATGCGCTCGTCCTTCGGGCGCTTGAGCTCGTCAGCCAGCAGCGCTTCCCAGCTGCCGTGGTTGCGGTCTTCGGCCAGGCCGAGCTCGCGGCCCGAAGCCCTGGCCTTGTCGGCGCTGGCAGACAGCGCGCCGGCGACCATGTCGACCTGCCCGTCCAGTGCGATGGCTTTGCGGTGTACGGCACCGATGAAGGCGCCCTGCCCGCCGCCCACCATGGCGTACCGCAGCTTGTTCATGACCCGGCCATCCCGCCTTGCCTGGCCTTGTCGAACACGGCGTCGAAGGCGCCGGCCGCGGGCTTGAAGTCCAGCCGCTTGCAGAAAGCTGCGCTCTCGGTCGCGCCGTGCACGCGGTCCATGCGGCTGTCCTCCCACTCCACGGACAGCGGGCCCTGGTAGCCGATGTCGTTGAGCGCGACGATCAGCGACTCGAAATCGATCATGCCGCGGCCTACGCTGCGGAAATCCCAGAAGCGGCGCGCGTCGCCGAAGCTGGTGTGGCCGCCGAACACGCCCGCTGTGCCGTCCCCCTTGCCCCACCACACGTCCTTCATGTGGGCGTTGTAGATGCGGTCGGGGAAGGTGCGGATGAACTTGATGTAGTCGACGCCCTGGTAGCCCAGGTGGCTGGGGTCGAAGTTGAAGCCGAAGCGGCGGTGGCCCTTGACGGCCTCGACCGCGCGCTGTGCGGACGCGGTATCGAATGCGATTTCTGTGGGGTGGACTTCCAGTGCGAAGTTCACGTCCACCGATTCGAACACGTCCAGGATGGGGTTCCAGCGCGCGGCGAAATCCGCGAAGCCCTTGTCCCAGTAGGCCTGGGTGGTGGGCGGAAACGCATACGTGGCGTGCCAGACCGACGAGCCGGTAAAGCCGGTCACGGTCTTGACGCCGAACCGCGCCGCCGCGCGGGCGGTGTCCTGCATTTCCCTGGCAGCGCGCTGGCGGACCCCTTCGGGCTCGCCGTTGCCCCACACGTGCCCGGGCAGGATGGCCTGGTGGCGCTCGTCGATCAGGTCGCACACGGCCTGGCCGGCCAGGTGGTTGCCGATGGCGAAGCACTGCAGGCCATGCTGCTCGAGCAGCTTGCGCTTGTCCTTGACGTAAGTGTCCGAGGACATCGCTTCCTGCACGTTGAAATGGTCGCCCCAGCAGGCAAGCTCCAGGCCGTCGTAGCCCATGCTCCTGGCCAGGGGCGCCAGCTCCTTGAGCGGCAGGTCGGCCCACTGGCCGGTGAACAGGGTGACGGGTCTTGCCATGATGGGCTCCTTGTTCAGAAAGGCGACTTCGGCTCGTAGTACTGCTTGGCGTTGTCCTTGGTGATCAGCACCGAGGGGATGATGGTGCTGGCAGGCATCTTCTCGCCCTTCACCCGCGCGGCGGCCGTCTGGTTCATCGCGTCGGCGATCATTTTTGGCGAATAGGTCA
>CALRME020000078.1:0-8915 GCA_943369045.1 Sphingobacterium thalpophilum | reverse complement strand
CCCAATGCAACCAGGCGGTGGCCGCCGAAGCCGCCGCGCTGCAAAAGCGACAGGGCGTGGAGGCGTCGGCCACCGACCGCTCGCTGGTGGAACTGGAGGTGGAATATCAGGCGCTCGGCAAGATCGTCGAGCAAGGGGCAAAGTGGCTGAGCGACATGCGGACCCAGCTCAAGGAGCGGCATGCCAACGCTGCCGATGCGCAGGCGCAGCAGCAGGTGCGTGAAGACGCTGCGCGCTGCGAGATCCTGGTGGCGCGCCTGAAGGCATTACGCGCGATCAGCAACGCCGCGCAGGAGGTGCAAAAGCTGGCACGCACCACGGCGGCACGTCGCCTGGCCCTGGCCCAGATGCTGCAGCAGTCGCTGGCACCCGATTCCAAGGCCTGGCATGTCCGGCTGTCGTCGCTGGCAGCGACGGTAGGCGACTCCGAGAGCCCGGCCCTTGGCATCGAAGGCCCGATGGAGACGCACCGGGAGCTGACCGGGCGCGTGGCCAATGCCTGCGCCGATTGCGACCGGTTGCGCGGCGAGGAAGAATCGCTGGCCGCCACCCTCGAGGCGCTGGGCTCGCAATTGCGGCCGGTGCTTCCCGCCTGATTTCGCCTCATGTCCTTTCTTGCGGTTGACATTGGCAACACGCGCCTGAAATGGGCGCTTTATGAGTCGCCCGTGCGCGGCGCGGTGCCGATGGCGCAGGGCGCGGAATTCCTGGAGAACATCGACAAACTGGCCGAAGGTGCCTGGGCGGGCATCGCGGCGCCCGGGCGGATGCTGGGCTGCACAGTGGCCGGCGATGCGGTCAAGCGCCGTGTCGAGGAGCAGATGGAGGAGCTCTGGGACATTCCGGCCCACTGGATCGTTTCAAGTGCCGCCGAGGCGGGCCTGACCAACGGTTATGACCATCCCACAAGATTGGGGGCCGACCGATGGGTTGCGATGATTGGCGCGTGGCACCGCGCACTGGCCCAGGGGCCAGCCCGTCCGCTGGTGGTGGTGATGGTGGGGACGGCAGTCACCGTCGAGGCGGTCGACGCGCGCGGCCGCTTCCTGGGCGGATTCATCCTGCCGGGCCACGGCATCATGCTGCGCGCACTTGAATCGGGCACAGCCGGCCTTCACGTGCCCACAGGCGAGGTACGCGAGTTCCCCACCAATACCAGTGACGCGCTGACCAGTGGCGGCACCTTCGCCATCGCCGGTGCGATCGAACGCATGGTGCAGCACGTGCGCAGGCATTGCGGGGCCGAGCCGGCCTGCTTCATGACCGGTGGCGCTGGCTGGAAGATGGCGCCCAGCATGTCCGTTCCGTTCGAACTGGTGGAAAGCCTGATTTTCGACGGTTTGCTGGAAATCGCCCGCGAACGTTCGGCTACCTGAACGCCCCGCCAGGCGTCCCGCGTCAGACCCGCAAGCCGTCGGCGGCCTGGAACAGCGATTCGCGCGCCTGCGCGATGATCTTGCGCTTCCACTCGTCGGTGTCGGTGTAGAACGCGTCCATCATCTGCTGCCTGATGGCAGCGGCCAGTTCCGCCGGGGCTTCAGGGTGCACGTTCAACCAGTGCTCGGCGCGCATGGCGTGCATGACGTCCAGCACCGGCACAGTGCCGTATTCCATGGCGATCCCGGTGTATTCGGCCTGCGGGCATTCGTCCCTGACCGATCCCCACATCAATCCTGTGAGGAAGGCCGACGTGGAAGAGCCGTCATAGATCGAAGTGACCGGCGTGGCGCCATTGCCGCCCCACCAGTCGCGGGCACGTTTGATTGCTGCGGCATCATCGCCACCCGCGTAGATCCGCTCACCGAGGCCGTTGGGGCCCAGGCCGGTATGGATGTCGATCCAGCCCAGGCGACCGGCGCGGCTGCCGTGCTGGCGCAGCACCGAGCGCAGCGTACGGTTGCTCCACGTCGGCGCAGTGCCGCCAAAAAACAGGCCATCGGCGTACTCGTGCTGGCCGCGGGAGATGGCGGCCTGGTAAGCGGCCTCGCCGCGCTCTGCGATGAACGCGTGGATGGCGGCCATGTTGTCGTCCGATGGCGGCCACTGGAGTGGCAGCAGAAGCGGCTGGATCTCGCGGTAGCCTTCGTTGACGGGCAATGGTTTGCCGAAGTCGTGGAAGTTGCGGTTCAGGTCCACGTTCTCGTGCGTGGCGCGGCGGATGTGCGAGAAACCGTACGGGTTGAGCGCATGCACGTAAAGCACCGCCACGCCGCGCTCCTTCGCATGCGCACGCCACTGGCTGTCGTGCAGTGCATGCACCTGCACGCCCGTTCCACAATAGCCTTCCACGCCGTGGCAGGCGCTGGTGAGCAGAAGCAGGCTCTTCGCATCGGGTGAGCCGTCCAGCGCCACATCCATGGCGAGTTCCTCGCCGTCGCGTCCCTTCTCCGGGTGGATGTGCGATTCGACTGCGAGGCCTGCCAGCTTCGCCGCGTCCAGGAACTTGGCGCGGGCCCTGGCGTAGGTGGGGGAGAAGGCGTCGATCTCGCTGATCATGCAGCGCCCCGGGCCAGCCAGTCCTCGGCCAGCTTCACCCAGTAGGTGGCGCCCAGCGGGATCAGGTCATCGTTGAAGTCATAGCTCGGGTTGTGCAGCATGCAGGGCCCGCCGCCATGGCCCATCTCGCGGTGGGCGCCGTCGCCATTGGCGATGAAGCAGTAGGCACCGGGCTTGGCCTGCAACATGTACGCGAAGTCCTCAGCGCCCATGGTGGGCTCCTGCTCCTCGACGTTGGCCTCTCCGACGATGGACGCCATGACCTTGCGCGCGAACTCGGCCTCGGCAGGCGAGTTGATGGTGGGCGGGTAGTTGCGCACGAACTCGAATTCGCAGACGGCATCGTGTGCCGCGCTCACATGCTCGGCGATCTGCTTCATGCGCTTTTCAATCAGGTCCAGCACCTCGATGGTGAAGGTGCGCACCGTGCCCTGCAGTTCGCAGCTGTCCGGGATCACGTTGGTGGCTTCGCCGGCATGGATCATGGTGACCGAGATGACGCCCGCATCCACAGGCTTTTTGTTGCGGCTGATGATGGTCTGGAAGGCCTGGACCATCTGGCAGGCGACCGGAACGGGGTCGATGCCGTTGTGCGGCAACGCGGCATGGCCACCCTTGCCCCGGATGGTGATTTTGAACTCGTTGCTCGATGCCATGACAGGCCCCGCGCTGACGGCGAACTTGCCGACCTGCGTGCCGGGCCAGTTGTGCATGCCGAACACGGCCTCTACCGGAAACTTCTCGAACAGGCCGTCCTTGATCATTTCGCGGGCGCCGCCGCCGCCTTCTTCAGCGGGCTGGAAGATGAGGTAGACCGTGCCATCGAAATTGCGGTTCTTCGCGAAGTGCTGCGCGGCGGCCAGCAGCATGGCGGTGTGGCCGTCGTGGCCGCAAGCGTGCATCTTGCCGGCGTTCTTGCTGGCATGGTCGAAGGTGTTGAACTCCTGCATCGGCAGAGCATCCATGTCGGCGCGCAGGCCGATGGCCCGGTCGCTGGTGCCGTTCTTGATGATGCCCACCACGCCGGTGGTGCCCATGCCTCGGTGAATGGGGATGCCCCATTCGGTGAGTTTTTGCGCCACCACGTCAGCGGTGCGCACTTCCTGGAAACACAGCTCGGGGTGGGCGTGAATGTCGCGGCGGATGGCCGCGATACCGGCGGCCTGCGTGACGATGGAGTCGAGAACTTTCATGTCGCTTGCTTTGTGTGATGCGAGCCTGCCAGTCTAGCGGCGGGCAATGCCGAGCGCCATCAGGGGATATCCATGAAAATGCGGTGATGGATGTCACAGCAATCTCCCCCCGCTCGCTCGAACTTTCGCAATCCCTGGTGCGCATGAACACCGTCAGTGCCAATTCCAACCTGGAACTGATCCACTTCATCGAGGCCGAACTGAAAAAGCTGGGAGTCAAAAGCCGGCTGAGTTTCAATGCCGATAAGACCAAAGCCAACCTTTTCGCTACGCTGGGCGAAGGAAAGCCCTCCGGCCTGATACTTTCCGGTCATACCGACACGGTGCCCTGGGACGGCCAGGAATGGCGCAGTGATCCCCTGGCTGCGCAAATTCGCGACGGCCGGCTCTATGGCCGGGGTTCCGCCGACATGAAGGGCTTCATTGCCATCGCCGTGGCCAATGCAAAAAATTTCCTTGAAAGCACCGCACCCTTTGCCTTGCACTTTGCCTTCAGCTACGACGAGGAGGTGGGTTGCTTTGGCGTGAAGGAATTGATCGCCGACATGCGGGATGCCGGAATCTCGCCGCTGGCCTGCATCGTGGGCGAGCCCACCAGCATGGTGCCCGCCATCGCGCACAAGGGTGTTTACCGCTACAAATGCTGCGTGCGGGGCAAGGAGGCGCACTCGTCGCTCACGCCGCAATCGGTCAACGCGATCGAAATGGCTGCGCGGCTGGTCGGCAAGGTGCGCGACATGGGCGAGGGCTTCGAGCGCAGCGAGCCGCGCTACGAGGGATTTGACGTGCCCTTCTCGACGACCAGCGTCGGGCAGTTTCATGGAGGCATAGCAGACAACGTGGTCCCGCGCGACGCCGAGTTCCGCTATGAATTCCGTGACCTGCCCACCGCCGATGCGCGGCTCATGCAGGCGGAAATAATTGCGCATGCCCGTGCACTGGAGCCGGCGATGAAAAAAGTGGCTCCCGATGCGGGCTTCAGTTTCGAGACGATCTGCGAAGTGCCCAGCTTTCTGGGTTCCGAAAAGGACCCAGTCACGCGGCTGGCCCAGCGCTTGTCAGGCCAGGCGCGAGTCACGCAGGTCGCATTCGGGACGGAGGCGGGAATATTCAAGCAGTCGGGGATTCCCACTGTCGTATGTGGTCCCGGCAGCATAGAGCAGGCCCACCAACCCGACGAATTCGTCAGCCTGGAACAACTGGGCCGTTGTGAAGCATTCATGCGCGGCCTGGCGGCCACGCGTGAGATTGGCTAGAGCCTGACAGCTCAGGGTGCCGGTTTCGGGCTGTTGGGCGTCACGGTCTCGGACACCTTGTTGCCCGCCTTGCGCATCGCATTGGCGGCCTTGGTGCCGGTGCGCTTGACGGCGTTCTTGGCTTTGCGGGCGGTGCGCTTGGTGGCCTTCACGGGCGTCGAGTTTTCGGCCTTCTTGACGACTTCCATCTTCGGCTTGTTGGGATTAGCCGCGTTCGGGTCGTTAGGGTAGGCTTCGCCCGCCTTGTTGGTGGTGGCGGCAGCAGGGCCGGGGCCGGTGGGGTTGGTGCCCTGGGCCGATACGTTGAACGTGAAAGCGGCCAGGGCGATCAGGGCCGGGACGGCGCGAAGGACGGTGCGTTGGGTCATGGTTGTGCTCCTTGTGGTTGACGAGGGCGAGTATGACTCTGCAGAAGCACGGCAGGGGCTGGTTCCACGCCACCGGCGCCAAAATGGATCAGTACCGACAACCCGGTGGGACATTGGCTTACAGCAGAGCTAGGTGCGGCGTCACTCGCGTATACGGCCTTGCGAGTCGATGAGGCTGAGCTCGACCAGCTTCGACGCCACGCGCTCTTCCGCGAAATGGATGCGGAAGCCGCCCACGCTCAGGTCGTCCAGCCCATCGAGTGCCTTTTTGAGCTTGGCGCGCGTCGGGTCCTTGGGAATGCGGCGGAGTGCCTCGGTGAAAACGCGTGCCGCGATGTAGCCCTCCAGCATGTAGACGTTGGGCTTGCCTGCCTTGGCCGAGGCGGCGTCGGCCTGCAGTTCTCGCACCACAGCCACCCGGGCGTTGTCGCTCTTGGGCACCACCCTCACCACCACCACGCCTGCTCCCGCCGGGCCAAGTTCATCGGCCAGCAGGCTTTCACCCGTATTGGAAAAACCGTAGATCGCCCCGCGGAAGCCCTTGGCCCGCAGGTCTCGCACCACGCTGGCGGCGCTCGAGGCATCGCTGATCAGCAGCACCGATTCGGGCCTGGCGGCCAGCGCCTTGTCCACGCTGTTGGCCGTACTGCCGCTGCCCATCGCAGACTTGGCCACCAGGTTCGCGCCCAGACTGGTCATGGTCCGTTCGGCCGAGTCCAGTGCCGACAGCGATTCGCCATCGGTGGTGTGCAGGATGGCCAGCTTGCGCGCACCCAGCGTTTCGGCGTGGCGCGTGATGGCCGCAGCTTCTTCCGAGTATCCGGGCCGCAGCGAATAGACGTTGGGATAGAGCGCGCCGCGGAATTCGTCTGCCGCCGACATGGGGGCAAACAGCAGGACGTCGGTGTCCTTGAGAAGGGGGTAGGCCGCAGTCACCTGGGGCGAGCCGTAAAAGCCGAACATCGCGAACACGCCCTGGTCGAGCAGCTTCTTGGTGTTGGCGGCGGTGGTGGCGGGCTTGCCGTTGTCGTCGACCGTGACGAGCTCGATCTTTCGGCCGTTGATGCCCCCGGACGCGTTGACGCGGTCGAAGTACAGCCTGGCGCCCTGGTGGAATGGAACCCCCAGGGCAGAGCCTGGGCCCGTCAGCACCACCGACTGGCCCAGCACGATGCTGGTCTTGCTGACGCCGTCCTGCGCCAGCGCCGCGCCCCCGGCGCACAGCACTGCCGCTACCATCACGCCACGGGCAATCGTTTTAACGAACTTCATGGTTTGTCTCCTCCAGGCCTGTGCTCGGTGATCTTCTTGGCCTGAGGCGTGAACTATAGGGTTACCACATGAACGCCACCACAGGCATTCCCCTTAGCGTCAGTTTGGTGAAAGCTTGGCACGAAGTGCGTGGCGCCTGCCCGCACGACTGCCCCGACACCTGCGCGCTGATCACCACCGTGGAAGAGGGCGTGGCCGTCAAGGTGCACGGCAACCCTGCCCACCGTCATACCGACGGCGTGCTGTGCACCAAGGTATCACGCTACGCCGAGCGCACCAACCATCCCGACCGCATCCTGCACCCCTTGCGGCGCACGGGACCCAAGGGCTCGGGCCAGTTCGAGCAGGTGGGCTGGGACGAGGCGCTGGCCGACATCGCCGGCAAGCTGCAAGCCATAGCTGCCCGCGCGCCCGAGGCCATCCTGCCCTACAGCTACGCGGGCACCATGGGCCTGGTGCAGGGCGAGAGCATCGCTGCCCGGTTTTTCAACAGGCTGGGCGCCTCGCTGCTGGACCGCACCATCTGCTCGACCGCGGGCGGCGATGCGTTCATGTACACGCTGGGCGGCAAGGTCGGCATGAAGGTCGAGTTTTTCGCGGAGTCGAAACTCATCGTCATCTGGGGCAGCAACTCGATTGCCAGCAACCTGCATTTCTGGAAGCTGGCACAGGCCGCCAAGCGTGATGGCGCAAAGCTGGTTTGCATAGACCCCCGCCGCACCGAAACCGCGGAAAAGTGCCATGAGCACATCCAGTTGCGCCCGGGCACCGATGCGGCGCTGGCCTTCGCCATCATGAACGAGCTCATCGCCAAGGGCTGGCTTGACCTGGACTACATCTCCAGCCACACCGTCGGCTGGGAAGGCTTGCGTGCGCGCGCGCTGGAGTGGAGTTGCGAGCGCGCGGCCGAAGTCTGCGGCGTGCCGGCAGAGCAGATCCGCTCGCTGGCACGCGACTACGGCACCATCGGGCCTGCCGCCATCCGTGTGAACTACGGCATGCAGCGCGTGCGCGGCGGCGGCAATGCGGCGCGCGCGATCGCCTGCCTGCCTGCGCTTGTGGGCGCATGGCGGCATCGTGCCGGTGGCGTGCTGCTGTCTAGTTCGGGCAGTTTCCCTGTGCGCAAGGCGGCGCTGCAGCGGCCCGACCTGCTGGCCGGCCGCACGCCGCGCACCATTAACATGGTCACCATCGGCGATGACCTGCTGCGTGAGAGTTCGCCGCAGTTCGGGCCCAAGGTCGAGGCCGTCATTGTCTACAACAGCAATCCCGTGGCCGTGGCGCCCGAGTCGGGCAAGGTGGTCCAGGGCTTCAAACGGGAAGACATGTTCACCGTGGTGCTGGAGCACTTCCAGACCGACACCGCCGACTACGCCGACTACATCCTGCCGGCTACCACGCAACTGGAGCACTGGGACGTGCACCTCTCCTACGGCCACACCGACGTGCTGCTGAACCGCCCGGCCATTGCGCCTCTGGGCGAATCGCGCACCAACACCGATGTGTTCCGGGAACTGGCGCACCGCATGGGCTTTGACGAGCCGTGCTTTTCCGAAAGCGACGAGTCGCTTTGCCGCGCCGCCTACGGCGACCAGGTGAGTTTTGACGAGCTGCTGGAAAAAGGCTTTACCACCTTGCAGATGCCCGATGCGCCTTTCGCGCAGGGCAATTTCCCGACGCCGTCGGGCAAGTGCGAGTTCTACAGCGCCCGCCTGGCGCAGCAGGGAGGCGATGGCCTGCCCGACCATGTACCCAACTACGAGATACCGGGTTCCTCCCCCAGCTATCCGCTGGCCATGATCTCCCCGCCGGCGCGCAACTTCCTCAATTCCAGCTTTGTCAACGTCACCAGCCTGCGCGACATCGAGCGCGAGCCGCTGCTTGAAATCCACGAAAGCGATGCGGCCGCGCGCGGCATTGTGTCGGGCGCGGTGGTGCGCGTGTTCAATGACCGGGGCGAATACCGTTGCAAGGCCAAAGTCTCGCCGCGTGCGCGGCAGGGCGTGGTCAACGGCCTGGGCATCTGGTGGCGCAAGTTCGGGCTGGCTGGCACCAACGTGAACGAACTCACCAGCCAGAAGCTCACCGACATCGGCCGCGGGCCGGTGTTCTACGACTGCCTGGTCGAAGTCGCGGCCGTGTGAAACGGAAACTCGTCTTGGCACTTTCAAGTCTTGCCGCCATAGCGGTTGCAGCCACCCTGTGCCTGTCAGGCTGCGCCAACCTGGGCTACTACTGGCAGTCGGCCACCGGCCACATGCGCATGCTGAGCGCCGCCCGCCCGGTGGAAGACTGGCTGGGCGACGAGTCGGCGCCACCCAGGCTCAAGG
>CALRME020000077.1:0-8951 GCA_943369045.1 Sphingobacterium thalpophilum | reverse complement strand
CGTCATCGTGATGGCGCCAGTGAGCGTCAGGTTCTCCGCGGTGGTTGCCGCGCCGGCGTTCACGCCGGCAATGTTCGCACCGGTGGTCGCGACCAGCACGTCCGCGCCATGGCCCAGCGCCCACGTGCCGGTGGGCGAGGTTCCGGCGACGGCCAGCGTGGTGGCGGTGCCCGCCGGGCTGGAGACGTTCTGCCCGGTGGCGCCCAGCGTCACGCTGTTGGCGAAGTTGCCCAGCACAAACGACTCGATGCTGGCGGGCAGTGTGCCCGCACCCAGCGTGGTGATGGTGACTGCCTGCGTTCCCGTGCTGCCGTCCGCCAGCGCCGCCTGTGCGGCAGTCATGGTGTAGCTGCCGGCGGCCAGCACGATGCTGTCGATCCCTGCAACGGTGGTCGCGGAGATGTCGCCAGCCGCGGCGGTGGCGATCACGCTGTCGGCGCCGCTGGCCTTGAGCGTGGCGGCCACGCCGCCGCCCAGGGCGGCCAGCGTGTCGCGGATGGTGATGGTGCCTGCGTCGGTCAGCGTTCCGGCTGCGCCGCCAGCGCCGATGCGGCCGATCGCGCCTTGCGCGGCGGTGAGCGTGTGGTTCTGCCCGGTGGTGAGCACGAAGCCTGTCACCCCCGTCGCCGTGAACGAGGTGAGGTTCTCGCCCGCGGCATTGGCCACCACCAGCGCCGTCCCGGTGCCGCTGAAGGTCTTGCCCGATGCCAGCGTGCTGCTGATGCTCAACGTGGTCGATGCCGGCACAACGATCCCGGCGACCGTTCCGGTCACGGTGCCGGTGCTGCCTCCGCTCGTGAAGGTCCAGGTGCCGCCCGACTCGGTCACGCTGACCTGCGTGCCGGCGGTGGTAAACGAGACGATGTTTCCGCCATCCTTGCTGACCGCGAAAGTCGGCGCCGGTGCGGGTGCCGGTGCCGGCGAGGCCGGCACACCCGGTGCCACAACACCCGGGACGGCGGCGGCAATCGCGGTGTTCAGGTTCGCACCGGTGAATGCCGACACTGCAGCATCAAGCGATCCGGCTGCGGCGCCGGCTGCCAGGGCATCGGTTGCCGATCCCTGCGACACCACCGCAGCCTTGGACAGCTGGGTAATGGTCGAGGCCGCAGCCGCTGCCGCATTGCTGCCCGACGTCACCTGGGCCACCTTGGCGGCATTGGCAGCCACCGCAGGCGCGCCCGCGCTCGCCGCGGCGGCGGCGATCACTCCTGTCAAGGTGCCACTGCTGGCCAGGTTCACTGTTCCCGCACCACCCGGCGCCGTTGCGGCGGCCAGCGCGGACGCCAGCGCTGCGATCACCAGGGAAGCCGAAGAAGGCGGCGGTGCGCTGCCCGCGGGCAGGCCGGTGGCCTTCGCCGCGTCAATCACAACCGTAGTCTGCGTGATCACGTTGACCAGCTGCAGCGCGACCCGCTGGACACCCAGCGCCGTTGCCTTGTCGGCGGCCGAAGCAGTGCTGCTGGCCAGGACCGCCATGGGGTCGTAGGAAAGCAGGTTGATGCCCGCCGGCAAGCCCAGCGCCTGCTGCACCGTGGCAGTGGCCTGTGCGACCGAGCCTGCCTGGCCGCTGGCCAGCAGTGCCTGCACCATGGTGGTCAATGGGTTGATGACCGTTGACCCTGCGGGCGCGATCAACGCGCCCTTGAATGGCTTGTTGGTCAGCAGGTCGGTGCCGCCGGAAGCGAAGAGGGTGCCGGCCGCTCCAGACGACGGCAACACAAAATTGCCGCTGGCATCGGTCGTCGCCGAGTACTCGCCCGCATTGACGATGCCGTCGCCATTCGCATCGACAAACACTTTGGCGCCCGCAACATAGCCATCGACGACGGCTGACCGGATACCGGCGGTGGTCAGGCTGGAAGCCAGGGCGTCAAAGCCGCTCTGGCCATTGGACACGCTCGTCGCCGAAGCCCCGATGTTCTGCACCAGGTTCTTGACGGCGGCGTCCACGGTCGCACCACTGAACAGCGCTGCCTTGCCCTGCCCGGCCAACATGGTGTTGAACGCCAGCCCGGCCTCGCCACGGTGGTCCAGCGCCAGGCCGTTGCTGTCCTGCAGGTTGATGCAGAACTCGAACAGCTTGCTCCACGAATCGATGCCGCGGGCCATCAGCGAGGTGGTTACCGCGGCTGCTTCGGCATCACTGAGGTTCAGGCCCAGCCCGTTCAGCGCAATGGCCTTGAGCGTTGCGGCAACACCTTTGACTGCAGCCACCTGCCCCATGGCGAGGTCGATTTCCTGCGCCACCAGGCGGTAGCCGTTGCCTTGCGTGACAAGGGCTTCGAACCGTGCCTGCGTCGCCGCGCTGGCAGTGCGGCCGGTCGCGAGCACATAGGCCTCTTGCAGGATTTGGGCAATGGAAGAGCTGGCCATGGTCATGGTTCTCGGGTAAAGGTTGCTGGACCCCGAGAATCGGCTGAACAAGCCCGACCTATTCCCAGTTCTAAGATGCTGTTGCGGACGTGCTGGACGCCCTTGGGGACCATAGCATGTGCGCCGCAGATTTAACAGATACTCTGACCCGCACCATGAATGTCGTGCTGGACCCGGGCGAAAGTCACAATCCGGATATGCAATTCCAGCCCCTGCTTGAAGAAATAGCCGCCACCCTGCGCCCACTGCTGAGCCAGGAAGGCCAGGTCGCCAACTACATCCCGGCGCTCGCGCGCGTGCCGGCCGCGCAGTTCGGCATCGCGTTGCGCACGCGCGAAGGACAGGAGGCGCATGCCGGCGACAGCACGACGCCGTTCTCCATCCAGAGCATCTCCAAGCTGTTCGCGCTGACACTGGGCATGCGCGAGCTGGGCGAGGCGCTGTGGGAGCGCATCGGCCGCGAGCCCTCGGGCAACGCCTTCAACTCGCTGGTGCAGCTGGAGTCAGAGGCCGGCGTACCGCGCAACCCGTTCATCAACGCCGGCGCCATCGCAGTGACCGATCGCCTCGTCAGCCGGTTCGATGCCAAGGCCGAGATGCTGGCGCTGCTGTCGGGCCTGTGCGGCGAGCCGGTGGGTTTCGATGAAGAGGTGGCCGCGTCGGAAGCCGCGACGGGCTTTCGCAACTTCGCGCTGGCCAACTTCATGAAGAGTTTCAGCCGCATCGACAACGACGTGGCCGCCGTGCTCGACGCCTACTTCCACCATTGCGCCATGCGAATGAGCTGCCTGCAGCTGGCGCGCGCCGCCGGTTTCCTGTGCCGCGATGGTGTGCATCCGTATACCGGCAAGCAACTGCTGACCGACCGGCAGGCCAGGCGCGTGAATGCGTTGATGCTGACCTGCGGCACCTACGACGCGGCCGGCGAATTCGCCTTTCGCATCGGGCTGCCGTGCAAGAGCGGAGTGGGCGGCGGCATTGTCGCCGTCGTGCCCGACCGGCTTACGCTGTGCGTCTGGTCACCGGCACTGGAGCACAGCGGCAACTCGCTGCTGGGCATGAAAGCGCTGGAGATGTTCGCGGCGCGGACGGGGCTGTCGGTGTTCTAGCGGGGCTTCAATGCCGGCCGGCGCGCACAGCCTGTGAGCCGCCGCGGGAGACGAGGCCACCGTCCGCGGCCAGCGCCTCGAACCTGCTTCCGCAGCCCATGCACTTGAGGCGGGTGATGTCGCCTTCGCCGGGGACAGGCCTGAGCTCGGTTGTGCCGTTGCCCCTGATCCAGCAGTCGGGGCACGCCGACCGGGTGTCCAGTGCTTCAAACGTGGCGGCCCGCTCCAGCGCCGCGTTCGCAGCGGCGCTGTCGTCGCTGTTTCGCTCCAGCAGCGCGAGCAGCTGCAGCTTCTCGCGCTGGAGCCTGGGCACCGACGCGCTCAGGCTCTGGGCCAGTTCGTCGGCATAGGCGGTGAGAACGTGACGAATAGGCATTTTGTGCTCCCCTCAGGTTCGCTTTGGAAATTCATTCTGGTGCAGCTCGCTGCCGCTGTACGCAGGCAAACCCTAGGTCGAAAACCGTTCGTGAAGAAGTTCACGGCGTCCCGTCAGCCTTTGTGCCTCATCTGTAAGGCCCGTCCTACTCCCGGCTCAGCCGTAGTCGGGCGTGACCGGGCGTTCGCCGAAATTACGATCGGGTCCACGCGCCGCCACACCAGGCTTTGTTTGCGGCACCCTTCCTTCACGCATTTCGAGACGCAACATGAGCCAGATCCAGCGGTCCCCCGAGCAGCTTTTGTCCACCGGCATTGCCGGCCTTGACGTGGTGCTGGGCGGCGGCCTCGCCGCCAACCGCATCTACCTGATCGAAGGCGAGCCCGGCACCGGCAAGACCACCACCGGCCTGCAGTTCCTGCGCGAAGGCGTGGCAAACGGCGAGACAGTGGTCTACATCACGCTGGCCGAAACCGGCGAGGAGCTGCGCTCGGTGGCCGATTCGCACGGCTGGACGCTTGACGGCATCCTGTTGCACGAGGTGCTTCCCACCGAAGACCTGCTGCGCGACGACCAGCAGTACACGATGTTCCACCCGTCCGAAGTGGAGATGGCCAACACCATCCAGCTGATCCTTTCGGCCATAGAAGCCAACAAGCCCACCCGCGTGGTGCTGGACTCACTGTCGGAACTGCAGCTGCTGGCCGACACACCGCTGCGCTACCGCCGCCAGGTGCTGGCGCTCAAGCAGTTCTTTGCCAAACGCAACTGCACCGTGATGCTGCTGGACGACCGCACCGCCGCGTCGGCCGACCTGCAGGTGCGCAGCATCGCCCACGCGGTGATCCAGTTCGACTTGGCCGTCAAGGACTATGGCGCCGAGCGGCGCCGCGTGCGTGTCATCAAGTACCGGGGCCGCAATGCGATCGGCGGCATGCACGACTACAACATCACCCAGGGCGGCATCGTGGTGCACCCGCGACTGGTGGCCGCCGAATCACGCCAGATGCGGCCGGCCTCGCAGGTCAAGAGCGGCCTGGCACCGCTTGACATGCTGCTGGGCGGCGGCCTGGAGCAGGGCACCAGCACGCTGATCGTGGGCCCGCCGGGCACCGGCAAGTCGTCTCTGGCGGCCCAGTTCGTCTCGGCCTTCAACAAGGCCGGTGAAAAGGCGGCGATGTTCCTGTTCGAGGAGTCCAAGAGCAACCTGCTCAACCGCGCCGACGGGCTGAACATGGACCTGCGCGGCGCCATCGCCGCCGGCCGGCTCACCATCCAGCAGATCGATCCGGCGGAGCTATCGCCGGGACAGTTCAGCGCCGCCGTGATCAAGGCCGAGCACGACGGCGCCAGGATGGTGATTATCGACAGCCTCAACGGCTACATGAACGCCGTGCCCGACGAGCGTTTCCTGACCACGCACATGCACGAGCTGCTGACTTACCTGGGCCAGCGCGGCGTCGTCACCATCCTGGTGGGCATACAGCAGGGCATGCTGGGCGGCAACATGTCCAGCGCCATGGATGCCAGCTACCTGGCCGACAACGTGCTGATGCTGCGCTACTTCGAGGACGACGGCGAGGTCAAGCAGGCCGTCTCCGTCTTCAAGAAGCGCGGCAGCCTGCACGAACGCACCATCCGGCGCTTCACCATGTCCAGCAAGGGCATCGAGGTGGGCGAGGTGCTGCGCGGCTACCGCGGCATCCTCACCGGTGTGCCGGTGCCACGCCATTCGCCGCCGGCGGAGACTCACCCAAGAGCCAGCTAGTGGAACGCCGCATCCTCATTTATTCGGCCGTGGCCCAGGACGGCCTGCTGGCCAGCAAGGTGCTGTCGTCGGTGGGGCTGGAGACGGCCCTGTGCAACGGCAGCGAGGCGGTCATCTCCGCCCTGGCCGAGGGCGCGGGCGCCCTGCTGGTGGTCGAGGAAGTCATCTCCGGCCAGGCCATCCTGCCGCTCAAACGCTTCGTCGATGCGCAGGCGGCCTGGTCGGACCTGCCCATCCTGGTGCTGACCAAGCGCGGTGCCGACTCGGTGGAGGCGCAGCGCGCCGCCGAACACCTGGGCAACGTGACGCTGCTGGAGCGGCCCGTGCGCACCATTGCGCTGATCAGCGCCGCGCGCTCGGCATTGCGGGCGCGCGACCGCCAGTACCAGGTGCGGCTGGCCGAGCAGCGCAAGGACGAATTCCTGGCCACGCTGGCGCACGAATTGCGCAACCCGCTGGCGCCGATCCGCACATCGATTTCCATCATCCGCCGCCTGCAGCCCTCGGGTGAAGTTGAAAAGCTGGCCGACATCGTGGACAGGCAGGTGGTGCACCTGACGCGGCTGGTGGACGACCTGCTGGACGTAGCGCGCATCACCACCGGCAAGGTGGCGCTCAACTCCACACACACCACGCTGGGCGCCGTGATCACCCATGCGCTGGAAATCGCCACCTCATCGATCCAGGAGAAGGAACATCGGCTTGAAGTGTCGCAGCCCGCGCAGGACTTTGCGCTCAAGGCCGACCATGCGCGCATCGTGCAGAGCGTGGCCAACCTGCTGGTCAACGCCGCCAAGTACACGCCGGCGCACGGCCAGATTTCGCTGGTGGCCGGGGTCCAGCGCGACGTGGTGACTTTCCGCGTGCGCGACAACGGCCGCGGTCTCGAATCGGACCAGCTCACGCGCATCTTCGAGATGTTCGCGCAGACCAAGTCGCCCGACGAGCCGCTCAGCGGCCTGGGGATAGGCCTGAACCTGGCTCGCAAGTTCGCCGAGATGCACGGCGGCACCATCACCGCGGCCAGCGACGGGCTGGGCAGGGGCAGCGAGTTCGTGCTGACCCTGCCGGTAGTGGTGGGGCTGGAGCAGGCGCACTGGACCGCACCGCCGCAGCCCTCGGGCCGGGCCGCCGAGGGCCGGCGGGTGCTCGTGGTCGACGACAACAGCGACGCCGCCGACACGCTGGAAGCCATCCTGACCATGGAAGGCTTTCATGTGTCGGTGGCCTACGACGGCGCCGCGGCCGTGCAGAAGGTGCAGGCCGAGGAGCCCGATGTGGTGCTGATGGACATCGGCATGCCGCGCATGGACGGCTACGAGGCTGCCCGCATGATCCGCGCCAGCGGCCGGCCGGTGCGGCTGATCGCCCTGACCGGCTGGGGCCAGGCGCTGGACAAGGCCAAGGCGCAGCAGGCCGGCTTCGACCACCACTTCGTCAAGCCGGTGGACCTGCCGACCATCATTGGTTTTCTCAAGAGCTGATCGTCCTGCTCAGGGTGAGACTTTGACGCCTGCCTCACGGTAGTAGCGCAGCGCGCCAGGATGCACTGGCAGGAAGGTGTTCGCCTTGAGGTTTGCCACGGTGGTTTGCACGGCCGTGGGGTGCAGCATCACGGCCAGGTCCTTGCGGGCCAGGGTGGCGTGCGTCATCGCATGGACGGCGTCAGGCGAAACGCCGTCGCGAACCAGCAGGAAATTCCACAGGCCCAACGTTGTCACCGCCTCGCCTTGCCCCTGGTAGGAGCGGGCTGGCAACGACGTCGCCGTCAGGTAGGGGAAAGTCTTCTGGGCCGCAGCCAGCGCTGCGCCCTCAATGGGAAGAAACACGATCGCCGAACGTTGCGCGATCTCCCGGTAGGCCGGCACCGGCGCACCTGCGCCAAAGAAGAAGGCAGTGATCCTGCCGCCGATGACGCCTTCCGCCATCTCGGCCGGTGTCCCGTAGACCATCTCCGGCGGCGGGCTCAGCGTGGCCGCCAGCGCCGAGAAGATCAACTCGTTGGCACCGCCTTTGGGCCCGACGCCCACCCTCCTGCCCGCCAGGCCTTCGAACTGCGTCACACCGCTCGCCCGCGTGGTGGCCAGGTGAAAAGGCGTTTCGTACATCGCCAGCATCACTGAGTAGCCGCGCAATGGCTTGTCGCGCGTCCACTGCAGGCCGTGCCACGCCTCGAAGGCCGAGGCCATGGCCACCAGGGCCATGTCGCACTTCGCCTCGTGCAGGCACCGCAGGTTGTCCAGCGATCCGCCGGTATTGCGGGTGCTGACGCTCACAGGCGTACTGGCCGAGAGCAGTTTCGCCAGCCGGTCCCCGTACTCGACGAAGGTCCCACCCGCAGCTCCCGTGGCCATCGTCAGCGATAAGGGCGCGAGCGCTGCCCTGTGTGCGCAGGCGGCGAGTGTGATGGTGGCAGCCAGCGCATATGGCCAGGTCCAGCGATTGAGTTTCATGTCATGCCTTTCTGGCGGATAAGTTCGGTGACCTGCACGGCGCATCCGGCTGCCAGCGTGAAGCCCAGTGCGCCATGCCCGACATTCAGGAAGGCGTTGGCGGCGCGCGACTGCCGCACGATGGGCAGCGAATCGGGCGTGGCAGGGCGCAAGCCGGCCCAGGCGGCCGGCGCGCTGAAGTCGCACAAGCCCGGGTAAATCGCTTCCACTGTCCGCCTCATCTGCCTGACGCGGTGTTGCGGGATGTCAAGGCCGCAGCGCCCCAGTTCCGCAACGGCGGCAACACGCAGGCGGCCGTTCAGGGTCGCGAGCACGGTCTTGCGACCCAGGTCAGTGACGCTGGTTGTAGGAGCGAGCGCACCGGCATTGAGCGGCAGCGTCAGGCTGTAGCCCTTGACGGGTTCGATCAGCAGGGACTCACCCAGCTGCCGCGCCAGCCGTGGTGCTTCCACGCCCGTTGCCACCACGTAGGCATCGGCCGCGACGTCGCCCGCGCTGGTCTGCAGCGACACCACGCGCCGGCCTTCGACCACGAAACGGTGCGCCGTTACAGACCACAAGGCCCGCATGCCGCGCGAGGTGGCCGCAGCGGCCAGCGCACCGCAATAGGTGCGCGGGTCAGCGGCGCATTCACCCGGCGTCCACACGCCGCCCACGAAACCCGCATAGGCAGAGAGAGCGGGTTCGCGCGCCAGGCAGGCGCCCCGGTCCAGCACTTCCTGCTGCGCGCCTGCCTCTGCCTGCAACGCAACCTGCCTTGCCTGGTGCGCAAGGCTTGCAGCGTCGGGGCACAGCACCAGCTTGCCGTTGCGCTGGATCGCGATGTCCAGGCCATCGTCATGGAGCCAGCGGTCCAGCGTTTCGCGGCT
>CALRME020000076.1:0-8977 GCA_943369045.1 Sphingobacterium thalpophilum | reverse complement strand
CGCACCCATGACGATGCCGCCGGCAAACACCATGCGCCGCTCACCGAGCCTGCCCACCAGCATGCGCGCCGTCAATGCATAGGCCAGGCCGCCCAGCGCATACAGGGCGAGCAGCGCCGAGGCGGCCGATAGCGACAGGCCGTGCCGCGTGTGCAGGTAGGCCGGCATGTAGGCCATCGGCCCGAGGAAAATGCCTTCGGCCATGACCGCCGCCAGCACCACCCGCGCCCAGGGCGTGCGCAGCACTGTGGCCAGCTGGCTGGTGAAAGAGGCGCGCACCTCGCCCGCAGCCAGCGGTTGCGGCGCCATGTGGCGCGCGCGGCGCAGCAGCAGCAAGGCGACCACCAGGTAGCCCGCAGCCAGTGTGAAGAAGGCGCCGCGCCAGCCGGCGGGCGAATCGGCGAACAGGCCGCCGGCCAGCTGCCCACCCATCATCCCGCTCAGGGTCCCGGTCAGAAAGCGCGCCAGGGTTGCCTGGCGCTGCTCGTAGGGCACGGCATCGCCGATCCAGGCCATCGAAAGCGGGATCACGCCCGCGGCTGCCATGCCCCAGAGCACGCGCATGGCTACCAGGGCCTCGAAGCTGCCCGCCAGTGCCGAAACCACCGACCCGGCTGCGCAGCCGAACATGGCCAGGCAGACCACGCGCGCCTTGCCGTAGCGGTCGCCCAGCGGGCCGAACAGCAGCTGCATGACGCCGTAGGCCACCGAAAAACTGATGATGACGGCGCCCGCCGCGCCCGGCGTGCGGCCGAAGTCCTGTGCCACGCGCGGCAGCAGCGCGTCGCAGATGCGCAGGGCGGCGCCGCTGAAAAACGCCGCGCTGGACAGCAGCAGGATCATCCGAGAACGATGACGCGTGCCTTGGGCACGGTGGTGAAGGGGTCGTAGCCGACCAGGCCGGCGCGGAAGGCCGCTTCCTGGTGCGCGGCGATGCGCTTGCGCTGCTCGGGGTTGGCCAGGCGCAGGCTCTCGGCCAGCTCGGGCTCCAGCCGCACGGTGATCGGCGTGGCCATCTCGAACACCGCCTGGGGCTGGTTGGCAATCGCCCACGAAATTGCCAGCGAGCCATTGGGCAGCTGGATCGCCTGGGCGTGTGCCGGGAACAGGTGGCGCACCGCGAGCCAGATGGCGGTGCAGGCGGTGCCCAGCGGCCGGGGTGCATTGGCGGCCTGCGCTGCGAGCTGCGCGGGCACGCTGGTGTCGGCCACGCCGTCCCCGCCGCCACGCAGCCAGGCAATCGCCTCGTCCTTGGATTCGAATATCTTGAGCTGCACGCCCTGGGCCCGTGCCACCTGCTCGCTGGTGCGGGTGATCTTGTCGGGCGGCACGACCGAGGCTACGCGCGCCAGGTGCGCCAGGCAGTGCGCCACCTGCTCGCCTACCTGCATCTGGCCGGCAATGTGCGGGCTGTCGTCCAGGGCCAGCAGGTCGAACAGGAGCCGCTGGTCGGCATTGGCGCGCGTCATGTCGCCCAGCCGGCTGATCAGCTCCAGCAGCGAGGTCAGGTCAACCTGGCCGCTGAGTTCAACATCGACATAGTCGGTGAGGCGGACAATGCGGACTTCCATGGGGCGGGCGAATGTGAGGTGTGGCTCAGGCGCCGTGGCACTTCTTGTACTTCTTGCCGCTGCCGCAGGGACACAGGTCGTTGCGGCCGGGCTCGGGCGCCTTGCGCACCGTCTCCACGCGCGGCCCCATGCTCTTCCACAGCTGGCGCAGGTCGTACACCGCCCAGATGGCGGAGCCGAACTCGTCGAGCCGCCGGTCGCTCACGCTGGGCGGGCCGTCCTCAGCGAACATGGAGATGGTGGGCTTGCCGGTGTCGTCTTCGGTCACGGCCACGATGGCGGTGAGCGCGTCGTCCAGCATGCTGGCGGCTTCGGCATCGCGCGGCGCGGCCCAGTCTTCGGGCCAGGTTTCCACCGCGTACATGAAACCCAGCGCCCAGACCTGGGCGAAGGCGGGCAGGCTGGCGATGTCGCCCATCTCCGCCATTTCGGCGGTGCGTTCTTCTTCGGGGAGCGCCAGCACAGCGCCGCGGGTATCCAGCACCTCCGGGTGGTAGGTGCGCTCGTCTTCCAGGTTCTCGACCGGGGCGTCCAGGGCCTGGACGACCTCGGCCCAGCGGCGCTTCCAGCGAAGCACAAATTCCATATGGGCCATGGGCTTGAAGCCCTCACCGAGCAGAACCGGCCAGTATTCCTCGGCGGGAATCTCGCGGCGCGAGCAGACCAGCGCGGCCAGGAAGCCCTCGCAGAACTCCCACTGCGGAATCTCCTCGTCGGTCTCGCGCAGCAGGTCGAGCTCGGCGTCCTGGGCGTCAAATTCCTCGGGGGTCAGGGGTACGGGCGCTTCGTTCATCTGGCAAATTGTCGCTGACCCGCTTCGATCTTGCCCAGCAGCCACTGCAGCCCGGCCAGGTGCTGCTGGTCGTGGCTGCACAGGTAATGGACCAGGCTGCGCAGGGTGAGCGGCCCGTAGCCCTCGAAAGAGGCGGTGCGGTCAAACTGCTCCCGCGTCAGGCCTTCAAGCATTGCCAGGGTCCGGGTGCGCGCGGCGGTGAACGAGGCCAGCACTTCCTGCGCATCGGCTGCGCCGTAATTTCTCCCGATCGCCAGAGGTTCGCTGTCAATGGAAGCCAGCACCGGGTCCAGCTCGGCCAGGGTGCGGCGGATGCGCACGTGGTAGCCCTCGATTTCTATGTCGCGCACGTGGCACAGCTGCTCGATGGCGGTGAAGGCTTCGCTGGGCACCCCTTCCCATGAGGCCGGCGCCCAGTTGCGCAAGGCGTGCGGGATGGCGCCGTAGTGGGCACGCAACTGGCCGGGAAAGGCGGCGAGGGAGTTCAGGGTGACGGCATTCATGGCCGATGGATTGTGTCGCTTGACCCGTTTTCCATCATGGTGGAAAATTAATCCACCATGGAAGAACCTTCTGATTTGAACGAACGCATCGCCCGGCGTGTGCGTGACCTGCGTTCGGCGCGCGGCCTGTCGCTGGACGCGCTGGCCGCCCGCAGCGGTGTGAGCCGCTCCATGATCTCGCTGGTCGAGCGCGGTGAAAGCAGCGCTACTGCCGTGGTGTTGGAGAAGCTGGCCACCGGCCTGGGCGTGGCGCTGGCCTCGCTGTTCGAGCCGCCCCAGCCCACGGGCAGCCCGGTAGCCCGGCTGGCGGACAACCCGCCCTGGCGCGACCCGCATTCGGGCTATGTGCGGCGCAACGTGTCGCCCGGCGGCGTCGGCTCGCCCATCCAGATCGTGGACGTGAGCTTTCCGCCCAGGGCCCGTGTGGCCTACGAGAGCGGGGCTCGCGAGCCGCAGATCCACCAGCAGGTCTGGGTGCTCGAAGGCCGCATTGAGATCACCGTGGGCGACGAGCTGCACCGGCTGGCGGCGGGCGACTGCCTGGCCCACCTGCTGGACCGGCCCGTGAGTTACCACAACCCGGGCCGCAAGGCCGCGCGCTATGCGGTCGTGATCGCAGCGGGGACCACGTGAGCGGAGGCAGCATCACGGTACGCCGTCTGGCACAGGTCAGCGAAGTGCAGCTGCAGCAACTGGCAGAGCTGCTGATCGACTGCGTGGAGGGCGGCGCGTCGGTCAGCTTCATGGCGCCTTTGAGCCTGGAGCGCTCGCTGGCCTTCTGGCGCAAGGTGGCCGACGGCGTGGTGGCGGGCGAGCGTGCGCTGCTGGTGGCGCAGGACAGTGAAGGCATCGTCGGCACCGTGCAGCTGGTGCTGGAGCAGGCCGAGAACCAGCCGCACCGCGCCGACGTGTCCAAGATGCTGGTGCACCGGCGGGGCCGCCGCCAGGGGCTGGGCGCGGCGCTGATGCAGGCGGCCGAAGATGAGGCGCGTGTATGCGGCAAGTCGCTGCTGGTGCTGGACACCTCCAGCGAGGAAGCCGAGCGCCTGTACGAGCGCATGGGCTGGCAGCGGGTGGGCGTGATCCCCGGCTATGCGCTATGGCCTGCAGGCGGGCGCTGCGCCACGACTTTCTTCTACCGCGAATTGCCGGCCCAAATCTGACAAGCGCATCCGGCGCGGCTTGCGGGCACAAAAGCGGCTGCAGGCCGCATGGAATATGCTTTTCTCAGGATGGCGTGGCGGCGCCCGCCGGGCTGGCCGCCAGCGTGAAACGGAAGCACGCGCCTTCGCCCACGGCCGCCTCGGCCCAGACCCGGCCGCCGTGGCGCATGACCACGCGCCGCACGATGGACAGGCCCACGCCCAGGCCGGCGAACTCGTTTGCGCCGTGCATCCGCTGGAACGGCTCGAACAGGCGCCCGGCGTAGGTCATGTCAAAGCCTGCGCCGTTGTCGCGCACGAAGTAGGTTGCATGGCCCCCGAGCATTTCGCAGCCCACGTGGACGCGGGCATTCGGGTTGCGAGCTGAATACTTGCAGGCGTTGGACAGCAGGTTGGCGAAAACCTGGCGCAGCAGCACGGCGTCGCCCGTTGCAACCGGCATCGGGTCGACCTGGACCTTGTCCTGCGTGCAGGTCCCGGCCGCGCACAGCTGCACCAGCACGTCCCCCACCAGGGCGTTGATGTCAACCGGCCGCAGGTCCAGCTGCTGTCGGCCCAGCTGCGCCAGGTGCAGCAGGCCCTCGATCAGCTCGTGCATGTGGGCCGCGCCCGCGCTGATGCGCTAGAGGTAGTGCAGGCCCTTTTCGTCCAGTTGCCCGGCGTGCTGCCGCACCAGGATGCTGCTGAATCCCGCCACCACCTGCAGCGGCGCGCGCAGGTCGTGCGACACCGAAAACGAAAAGGATTCGAGGTCGCTGTTGGCCGCCGCGAGTTCCTCGACCTTGCCGCGCAACTGGGCTTCGAGCTGCAGGTTGCGCTGGCGCAGCGACCGCACCTGCAGCGCCCTGGCAAGCACCGGCAAGGCGGTGTTGAGCTTGAAGGGCTTGAGGATGTAGTCCAGCGCCCCGGACTGCAGCGCCTGCACAGCGGTGCTGATCGATCCGGCGCCGGTCATGATGATCCCTACCAGCGCCGGGTCGGCCGCGAGCGCGGCCCGCATCAGCTCGATGCCGTTCATGCCCGGCATGTGCAGGTCGGTCAGCAGCAGGTCAAAGCGGTGCGTTGCCGGTGCCGCCAGCGCGGCCAGCGCTTCCTGCGCGCCCGCGCATCCCTGCACCACGTAGCCGCTGTCGCCCAGGGTGTCGCACAGGGCGCGCAGGTGGGCCGCTTCGTCGTCGACGATGAGCAGGCGGGCCAGCGGCGCGTCAGACATCGCCGCCTTCTTCCGGCGGATGGACGGTGCCATGGAGTGCCTGGCGCAGTTCGCGCAGCTTGGGCGGCTTGCCCAGTACCACGTCGGCGCCGTGCGGTATGTCGCCATCGCCGGCGAGGCGGTTGCCCCATCCGGTCAGCAGGATGACCCGGGTGGACGGTGCCGCCGCCTTGACTGCTGCAGCCACCTGGCGCCCGTCGACGTGCGGCATTCCCAGGTCGGTCAGCACCGCATCGAAGGGCTCGGCCCCGGCCAGCGCAGCGGTGAAGGCGTCGATGGCGGCCTGGCCCGTGTCCACGGTCGTGACGGCGTGCCCGTCGGCTTCAAGCGCGTCGCGCAGCGAACGCAGCAACACAGGATCGTCGTCGGCCGCCAGGATGCGCATCCGCGGCCCGGCCGAAGCGGGCGGCGCCAGGGCCGACGCGTGCAGCGGGACGGCCGGCACCGGCAGCCGCAGGCGCATCGTGGTGCCCCGGCCCGGCTCACTCTCGATCTCTATGGCCGCGCCATTGCGCTGTGCCATGCCGTAGACCATGGCCAGGCCCAGGCCTGTGCCGCGCTCGCCCTTGGTGGTGAAAAAGGGCTCCAGGCAGCGCCGCCGGGTTTCCCCGTCCATGCCCACGCCGGTGTCGCAGACCTCCACCTCCACCGAGCTGCCGGTCGCATCCAGCCGTGTGCGCAGCGTCAGCTTGCCGCCGGCCGGCATCGCGTCCACGGCGTTGAACACGAGGTTGATCAGCGCTTCGCGGATTTCGCTTTCAACGCCGGGGATGGACGGCAGGCCAGCGGCCAGATCCAGCACCAGTTCGATGGACGCGCCGTTCCGGTCCGGCATGTCGCTCCAGCGCGCGTGCGTGAGCTCCACCACCTGCCGCACCAGCGCATTGATGTCCATCGGAAGCATCGTGGACTGCGCCTCGCGGGGCCGGTAGAACTCGCGCATGCGCGCCACCGTGGCGGCCACGTCGTCGATCGCGCGGGCAATGATCTCGAGGTAGTTGCGCGCGCGCGGGCTCAGGCCCGGCTCGCGCTCGAGCAACGTCTCGGCGTAGATGGCGGCCGGCGAGATGGCGTTGTTGATGTCGTGGGCAATGCCGCTGGCCATCTGGCCCAGCGCGCTCAGGCGCTCCTGCTGCAGTACCGCCTGCTGGGACTGGCGCAGGTCCTCGTAGGCGCGGCGCAGGTCTTCGGTCAGTTGCGCCTGCTGGGCCGCCAGCGCCACATGGCGGCTGAGCTGCCGCAGGAATTCGCAGTCCGCGCTGCTGAAGGCATCCTTGCCGCGGCGGGTGGCGATGAGGATGCCGAACACCCGGTTCTCCGCCGCGAGCGGCGCCAGCACCGCGCAGCGGAAGCCCGCGGCCGCCAGCCGCCGGGGGAATGGAAAGGCGCTGTCGGCAAGATCTGGTTCGTAGACCAGTTCTCCGCGCACGCAACGCGAGAGCCCGTTGCCATCCACGGGGATGGTTCGGTGGGCCCCCATGCCCGCCGCGGCCGCCAGCGGCGGGCCCATCGGGCCCGAGCTGTTGACGGTGAGCACGCCGGTGGCCGGGTCGTAGTCGCAGATGCAGCACAGGTCCAGCGGCATGCGCGACTCCAGGCTGCGGATGGCAACGGCGTAGATGCTCTTGAGGTCCATCTTCTCGCCGATTCCGATGCTTATCTGGTCGAGCAGGTTCAGCCGCTCCAGTTGGGCCAGTTGCCGCGCTTGGTCCTGCTTGCGCCCGGTGATATCGGTCGATACACCGACGATGCCGTAGACCTCGCCGCTGTCGTTGCGCAGTGGGCACTTCACGGACAGGTAGGTATGGACGCCGTCGTCCTGCGGTACCGATTCTTCTTCTTCCACCGGCTCGGCAGACTGCGCCGCACGCAGGTCCATGGCGTGGAAGGCGTCGGCGGACGCCCTGTCGAATATGTCGTAGCTGGTCTTGCCGATGACGTCCTGCACGTCCCGGTGGAACATCGTGGAGAACTGGCTGTTGACCAGCATGAAACGGCCCTGCAGGTCCTTCACGTAGATGACTGCGGGGGCGTTGTCGACAATGGCCTGCAGCAGGCCGGTGCGTTCGCGGATGCGCTGCTCCAGGCCGTCGTGCGAGCGCTGCAGCGCGCCCGATTGTTCCTGCAGCCGGTCGGCCATGGTGTTGAAGCTGCGGGCCAGGCGCGCCAGCTCGTCATTGCCTCGCACCGGCACCCGTGCATGGGCCGAGCCTGCCGCAAGCGACGCCGTGGCGTCAGCAAGGTTTCGCACCGGCCGCAGGATGTTGGCGGCGAAGGCAATGCCAACCGACAGCGCCGCGACCATGATGCCCAGTGCGAGCAGCGCTTTCTCGCGCGTGGCTTGCGCCAGCTGGTCGGTGAGGTTCTGTTGCGGCGAGAGGTAGGCCACGGTCCACGGAACGTTGCTGAACCGGCGCGCCACGCCGAAATTCTCGGCATGGTTGACCGGTGAGATGCCGTGGAACATGGCCGGATCGGGCCGTGCAGCCCTGGATCTCTCAAACAGTTCGGGAAAGGGGCGAACGTCTTCGAGCAGCTCGCGTGTGCGCTTGCCGAAGCGGCCGTCGGCTACCAGTGTGTCCAGGACGCCCTTGTCCAGTGACCCGGCCGGGTGCATGACCAGCGACTCGTCGGATGTATGGGCGATCCGAATGCCCTGCGCGTCCAGGAGCACTGCAAAGCTGCCCGGGCCGGCCAGGCCGTTTGTGGCCTTGAGCGGCCGCGAGAAAGCGCGGGCCTGAACCCACAGACCGATGGCGCAAAGGACGTCTCCGTGCGCGCCGCGCACGGGAAGGTAGTAGCCCACTGTGGGAACCTCTCCGATCACCGTGTACGAAAGGTACATGCCTGATATGACGGGTGTACCCGAAAGCACGGCACGCACCGTCGTGCGTTTCGAGACGTCGGCGCCCACCAGGGCCGGCTCGGTCGCCACTGCAATCCGTCCGGTGGCGTCGATGAGTCCGGCGCCGCGGATGTCGCTGTCGCTGGCCGGAAAGGTCTTGAGCACACCCAGTACCCGCTCCGCCAACGCGCCCTGTTGGGCCGCGGAGGCTTTGCAGAATTCGGAAGTGACGGGCAGCCGGGTCAGGCGCTCGGTAGAGCGGACATAGCCCAGGTGGATGCTGTCGAGTTCGCGGACGATCTGCTCAGAGCGGGCGCCTAGCAGGCTTTCCATCGCGCTGACCAGGCTGGCGCGGGTTTCGCGGATGTCGATGTAAGCGGAGATTCCCAAAGGCAGCATCGAGGCCGCCACCATCAGGGCCGCAAGTTTGGCACGAACAGACCAGTTGCGCAGGTGTAGGCGCCTCATTGGGTTTCCCCTCCCTATCTGTCTTGTCGACCGCCCGGAGGATTTCTTGATCCCGGCTGACCCAATATGGGCCCAAGCTGGGGCATTGGCAAGCTAAACCGCGTGTTGCGTTGCAGCAGTGTGCAAAGGCCGGGCGAGGCCCGGCCGTCTTTCGTCTTGACTACGCCGCGACCAGGTCCTGGTACTCGGCGTGCTTGGCGATGTAGCCGGCGATGAATTCGCACTGCGGAACGGCCTTGAGGCCGCGCTGGCGCACCTCGCCCAGCGCGAACTTCGCAAGTTTGGAGGCCAGGCCCTGGCCTTCATTGCCGGGCAGCACCTCGGTGTGGGTGAATACCAGCACGCCACTGCCCTGCATTTCGTAGTCGGCATGCGCCGCGACGGTGCCGTCCCTGAGCAGCTCGAAGCTGTGGCCGGCGGC
>CALRME020000075.1:0-9007 GCA_943369045.1 Sphingobacterium thalpophilum | reverse complement strand
CGGGACGCCGCCGTCTGCGGCTGTAGCGTCAGGTGTACCTCCCGGCGCAAGCAGCATGGGCGGCTCCCGGGCTTACCTGGCTGCGCGCGCCTGGTCGCGCAGCTGTTTGATCTGGTCGTGGTTGCGCTGGGCACCCTGGGCCTGGCGCTCGACGATCAGCTTGATGTTGGCCGGCAGCGACTGCTTGAGTGCCTTGCGGTACTGGCCCACCGCGGCGTCCTCACCGCGTTCGCACTCTTCCAGCACGGCTTTGTCGTCATAGGTGCTCAGCGTGGCCTTGACCGATACCCAGCCGCGATGCAGTGCGCCGGCAGTAGTGCCGCCCTCGTCGGGCTTGCCCCCGAGCTTGCGGATTTCGCCGTAGAGCTCGGCGGCTGCGCCACGGCATTCATCGGCGCGTCGCAGGAAGGTGGACTTCAGGTCGGCGCTGTCGGCCTGTTCGGCGCAGGCGCGAAAACCATACTCACCGTCCTTGGCGGTTTCCGCCAGGTCCGACAGGATGTCGGCCACGTCGTCGTTGTCGACGGGCGAGCCGCCGTTGTCCAGGCCCCGATCCACGCCGTATGTGCGGTCGATCCGGTCCCACGCGGCGCGGGTGGCGGGCTGCGCCTCGGGCCAGCTCAGTGCCGAGCCGGCACGGGCCGCCTCCCATTCGGTGGCCAGTTCGGGCTCGTAGGTGTCGAAGCTGCCTTCGTAGCGCGTGCGGCCTGTCAGGCCCAGCCGGTAGGCAGGTGCATAGTCGTCGTAAGTGCGCTTGCGGTCGTAGTACGACTCGTTGGCGTAGTTCTCGCGCCAGTACGCTTCCTCGGCGGTGGGATTCACGGCTTCGCCCGCGGCCTTGCCGGCCAGGCCGCCTACCACTGCGCCGACAACGCCGCCGACAGCGGCGCCGATCGGGCCGCCGATCGCACCCATCGCAGCACCTGCCACTGCGCCACCGGTGGCGCCGATGCCCGTGCCTACAGGATGTGCACCCGGCTCGTCAGTGATGGGGTCACGGTTCATGTCTCGTTCTTCTGCTGCCATGTCTGTACTCCTTGGGGGTTGGTTGCGCGTTGAATGAAAGCCGATGATGGGCAGCGCGCATCGGGGCAATCGTCAGCCGGGAAGGCTGCTGCCTGTAGGAGAAAGCCCCATCGCCGTGCGATGCGTGGACACGGTGCGCGCACACCGAAATGCAGTGCCGTCCTACAGCTATTGCACGCTGTGCGGCGCACCCTGTAAGGCATCGCACCACACGAGGCGCTACAAGCGGCAACGCATGAAACAATCACTCAGAAGGACGCCATCGCACCTGCACCTGGCCTATCGCCATGGCGAAGCCAGCGACAGCCTGCTGGGCCGCAACTTCAGCCTCGGCACCGAAGGCCGGCTTCTCACGCTGGGCATCGACCTGGCCGCCAACTTCCACACCCGCAACAAGAACGGGGGCCCGTACCTGGATGCAGTGGGCCTGGCCACCAACCACAGGCGCCTGCGCTTCCTGCAGTGCAGCGACAACCTGGTGCGCTCGCGCCTGATCAGGGCTTGGGAAAGGGTGGAGAACCCCCAGCTTCACATGTGCCTGGACCTGGGCGAGCGCGGCCACTACGTCTATTCGGTCAAGCCGCATTCGCTGTTCATGGGGGGCGTGCAGCTGGATGTGCTGGAGTTCCTGGACGACGCGAACGCGCCCCTTGCGCACCATTTCAACCATCACCTGCTTCATGGGAGCAACGCATGAACTTCAACCCGATCCGCAAAGCTTTTTCCGCCGGGCTGGCAGCAGCCTTGTGCGGCGTGTTTGTTCTTGCCGGTACCGCCCAGGCCGCGATGGAGGACGGCGCCGCGTTGCGTGCCAGGCACGCGGAGCTGGCAGACAAGCTGGCACGCAACAATTTCCAGCGCGCCCTGTTCATCGACTCCGCGGAATCGCAGGGCCGGCTCAACGGCGATGTTTACGCTGTGCTCGACCACCCGTTCGCCACTGTGAGCAATGCGCTGGCCGAGCCCGCCAGCTGGTGCGATGTGCTGATCCTGCCCTTCAACACCAAGTACTGCCACGCCGTGAACGCAGGCGGTTCGCCGCGGCTGATGGTGCGCATCGGCCGCAAGTTCGACCAGCCGGTGCGTGATGCCTTCAGGCTGGACTTCTCGTTCCAGAATGTGGCCAGGTCAGCTGACTATTTCGAGTCCCGCCTGGCGGCGGCTGAAGGTCCGGTGGGCACGCGCGACTACCGCATCGCACTGTCGGCCACGCCGCTGGAGGGCGGCAAGACCTTCATGCACCTGAGCTATTCCTATGGTTATGGGGTGGCCGGCAGGATTGCGATGCAGGGCTACCTGTCGACGGTGGGAGCCGACAAGGTGGGCTTTACCGTCACGGGCAAGGGGCCCAATGGCGAGCCCGCGTTCATAGGCGGCATGCGCGGCGCGGTTGAGCGCAACGCGATGCGTTACTACCTGGCGATCGATTCCTACCTGGATTCATTGACCGCCCCCCAAGCCAACCGGGTGGAAAAGCGGATCCAGAACTGGTTTACCGCCACCGAGCGCTACCCCCGCCAGCTGCGCGAGATGGACCGCCCAACCTATGTCGCCATGAAGCGCGTCGAGCATGAGCGCCAGCAGGAAATGATCAACTAGCTGAAATCTCCCAAGCAATCCTGGTGCGGGCTGCAGGCTGTTTTCGGCCTGCGACCCGCATGGATACTGCTTGTGCTTACTTGATCCCGGCCGCAGCGCGCAGCACCGCAGCCTTGTCGGTACGTTCCCACGTGAACTCGGGTTCGTCGCGGCCGAAGTGGCCGTAAGCGGCGGTCTTTTCGTAGATCGGGCGCAGCAGGTCCAGCATCTGGATGATGCCCTTGGGGCGCAGGTCGAAGTGCTCGTTCACCAGCGCTGAAATCTGGTCGTCGGGGATCACGCCCGTGCCTTCGGTGTAGACCGTCACGTTCATGGGCCTGGCCACGCCGATCGCATAGGCCACCTGGATCTGGCACTGGCGTGCAATGCCGGCGGCCACGATGTTCTTGGCCACGTAGCGGGCGGCATAGGCGGCCGAGCGGTCCACCTTGGACGGGTCCTTGCCGGAGAACGCGCCGCCGCCGTGCGGGCAGGCGCCGCCGTAGGTGTCGACGATGATCTTGCGGCCCGTCAGGCCGCAGTCACCCTGGGGGCCGCCGATGACGAAGCGGCCGGTCGGGTTGATGAGGTAGCGCGTGTCCTTGAGCCACTCCTTGGGCAGCACCGGCTTGATGATTTCCTCGATGATGGCTTCGTTGAACGAGGCCTTCATCTTGGTGGGTGTCTCGGACTGGTCGGGCGCGTGCTGGGTGGAGAGCACCACGGTGTCGATGCTGTGGGGCTTTCCGTCCACGTAGCGCATCGTGACCTGGCTCGTGGCGTCAGGGCGCAGGAAGGGCAGGCGGCCGTCCTTGCGCAGCTGGGCCTGGCGCTCGACGAGGCGGTGCGCGTAGTAGATCGGTGCGGGCATCAGGTCGGGCGTCTCGTCGCAGGCGTAGCCGAACATCAGACCCTGGTCACCGGCGCCGGTGTTGAGGTGGTCGTCGGACGCATGGTCCACGCCCTGGGCGATGTCGTTGGACTGCTTGTCGTAGCAGACCATCACCGCGCAGCCCTTGTAGTCGATGCCGTACTCGGTGTTGTCGTAGCCGATGCGCTTGATGGTGTCGCGCGCGACCTGGATGTAGTCGACGTGGGCGTTGGTGGTGATCTCGCCTGCCAGCACCACGAGGCCGGTGTTGGTCAGGGTTTCGGCAGCGACGCGGCTGCGCGGGTCCTGCTTGAAGATTGCGTCGAGGATCGCATCCGAGATCTGGTCAGCGACCTTGTCGGGATGGCCTTCAGAGACCGATTCGGAAGTAAAGAGAAAGTCGTTCGCCATTTGAATAAACTCCGTTGGTTGGCTGGAAAGGCGCGTTGCCTTGTGCCGGAGCATCTGGCGAACGCTTTAGCAGATCTTTTTTTACGTCGCCCTGCAAGTAGTTCATAACTCGGCGACCCGCTGATTTTAACCACAGTGCAAAAGACCTTGATCGCAGAGAAAGCACCTGATTGAAAGCCCTTTTCCGCGTACTGGCCTGGGTGCCTTTGCCGTTGCTGCATGGGCTGGGCTGGGTGCTGGGCTGGCTGTCCTACCTCGGCTCCGGCGTGTACCGCGAACGCTTCCTGGCCAATGCGGCGCAAGCGGGCTACGGCGCCGCCGCGGTGCGCCGCGCGGTGGCCGAAGCCGGCAAGCTGGTCGCCGAACTGCCCCGGTTGTGGTTCGGCAAGCCCGTCCACACCGAATGGGAGAACGCGGGCCTGATCGACGCGGCGCGCGAGCGCGGCCGCGGCATCGTCTTCCTCACGCCTCACCTTGGCTGCTTTGAAGCCACGGCGCAAGGCTATGCAGCGCGTCACGGCCACATCACGGTGCTGTACCGGCCCGCGCGCAAGGCCTGGCTGCGCGAGCTGGTGGACAGCTCACGGGCCCGGCCGCGACTGGCGACGGCACCGGCCACGCTGGCCGGCGTGCGCCAGATGCTCAAGGCCCTGCGCGCCGGCGAGGCCGTGGGCCTGTTGCCTGACCAGGTGCCGCCGCAAGGCCTGGGCGTCTGGTCGCCGTTTTTCGGCCGCGAGGCCTACACCATGACCCTGTCGGCGCGGCTGGCCCGCCAGGAGGGCGCCACAGTCCTGCTGGCCTGGGGCGAGCGTCTGGCCTGGGGCCGCGGCTTTCGCATCCACCTGCGCGAATGGCAAGGTGAACTCTCCGATGACGCGCAGCTGTCGGCCGCGCAGGTCAATGCGCAGATGGAGCGCCTGATCCGCGAGGCGCCGGGCCAGTACCTTTGGGGCTATGCGCGCTACAAGGCGCCCGGGGGCGCGCGCTAGATGGGAAGCCGGCTGGGCATTTTCATGATGAAGCTGCTGGCGCCGCTGCCGCTGGGCGCGGTGCGCGCCCTTGGCTGGCTGCTGGGCTGGTTCCTGTTCGCCGTGGTCGGCTCGCGGCGGCGGGTGGTCCAGGCCAACCTCGCGTTATGCTTTCCCCAATGGACCGACGAACAGCGCAAGGCGTTGGTGCCGCGCGTGTTCATCCGCTTCGCCCAGGCCTGGCTGGACCGGGGCTGGCTCTGGCACGGCCACCCGGACACGGTGCGCCGCCGCCTCACCATCAGCGGCGCCCGGGCGGAAATGGAAGGCGATGCGCCGACGGTCGGGTTCGTGCCGCACTTCTTCGGCATGGATGCGGTGATGATGGCATTCGCCCAGCAGATGCCGCGCAGCTACACGACCATCTACACCGACCAGGCCGACAAGGTGGTCGATGCCTGGATCCTCAAGGGCAGGCAGCGCTTCGGTCATGCGCAGCTGTTCGGCCGCGCCGACGGCGTCAAGCCAGTGATCGCTCAGCTGCGCAAAGGCGCGGTGCTGTTCCTGCTGCCCGACATGAACTTCGGCCCGGAGGAATCGATCTTCGTGCCGTTCTACGGTGTGCAGGCCGCCACCGTGCCGTCGCTGTCCCGCTTTGCGCGGCTGGGACGGGCCAAGGTGGTGCCAGTGATCTCGCGCATGACGCCGCAGGGCTATGAAGTGCAGGTCCACCCGGCGTGGCAGGGCTTCCCGGGCGACGATGTGGTGGCCGACACGGCCTTGATGAACCAGCGCCTGCAGGGCTACATCGACGCCATGCCCGAGCAGTACTACTGGGTGCACAAGCGCTTCAAGGACCGCCCGGCCGGAGAGCCCGGCGTTTACTGACGCGGCTGCTTCAGGAATTTGCCCAACCGCTGCGCCACCAGGGCCGGCTGCTCGTGGATGATCCAGTGCGTTGCGTTCTCGATCTTTTCCAGCGTCAGCTCCGCGACGTAGTCATCGAGTCCGTCGACGAGTTCGGGTGGCAGGGCGATATCGTCCATCGCCCAGAGCACCAGCGTCGGCACGCTCACGGTGAGCATTTCGCGCGGCAGGCTGATGGCGGCGGCGCCCGGGTCCTCAGGGCGTGGCGGACGCAACGGCGAGACACGGTAGTAATTGCAGCCGCCTTCCAGGCTGGCGTCCCAGACATCGCGGTACTGCTGTTTGACAGCCCCGGTCAGCCAGGCGGCGCCCTCGTTGCCCTTGCCGAAGAATTCGAACAGGCGGCGGTAGTCGTCCTCTCGCAGCAGCTTTTCCGCATCGGGCCGGATCAGGAAGTTCATGTAGGCGCTGGCGGCCTGCTGCTTCGGGTTGGACTTGAGCTCGCGCAGGAAGGTGCCCGGGTGCGGCGAGTTGATGATGGCCAGCCGCTTGATCAGGCTGGGCAGCTGGTTGGCCAGGTTCCAGGCCACGGCGCCCCCCCAGTCGTGGGCCACCAGGCATTTGATGGGTGCGCTGCCTGATTCGGCCGCGATCAGTGCGGCGATGTCCTGCACCAGGAACTTGGCGCGGTAATCCTTGACCTCTTTGGGCTGGGTCGACTGCTCGAAACCGCGCAGGTTGGGCGCGACGCAGCGGTAGCCGCCGTTTTCGGGTCGGCAAAAGTGCTCGAGCAGCTCGTCCCAGACGAAGGCGGCTTCAGGAAAGCCGTGCAGGAACACCAGCACAGGCCGGCCGCGCTCACCGGCGGCGCGGCAGCTCAGGGTGATGCCGTGGGGCAGGGCGAGGGGAAATTTCTCGATCATGAAGCGCCTTTACGGACGCTTCAGGCTGGTGGGTGAGCCCAGTCGTACAACAGCTGCGCGACTTCCTCGACCCCTTGCTTCTTGAGCGCCGAGAAGAGTTTGACGTCGCCACCGCCGGCCTGCAGTCGCGTAATCGACAGGGCCTTGGCCTGTTCGCTGCGATTGAGCTTGTCGGACTTGGTCAGGACCACCAGGAACTTGAGGCCTTCTTCCACGCGCGGGCGGATCACTTCCAGCAGGATTTCATCCAGCTCCGTCATGCCATGACGCGGATCGCAAAGCAGGACGATCCCGCGCAGGTTTTCGCGGGTGACCAGGTAGTTGGCCATCACCTGCTGCCAACGCAGCTTGTCCTGCTTGGGCACGGCCGCGTAGCCGTAGCCGGGCAGGTCGGCCAGTACGGCATCGGTCACGCCCTGTTTGCCCAGGGTGAACAGGTTGATGCTCTGGGTGCGTCCGGGTGTCTTGGAAGCGAAGGCCAGGCGTTTTTGCTGCGTCAGGGTGTTGATGCAGGTGGACTTGCCAGCGTTGGAGCGGCCGACAAAGGCGATCTCGGGCACGTCCAGGGGCGGCAAAAATTCCAGTTTCGGGGCCGTGGTCAGGAATTTGGCGGTGTGCAGCCAGCCCATGGGGGTGGGCGCGATGGCGTCTGCAACAGGGGAATCGGCGGCCGGCTGGAGGCTGGGTTTCGCGGGCGTTGCCGGGGGGGAGGTCATGCGGTGCTCTCAAATTGCGGGGAAACCCGAGTCGGCATTGTAGAATCCCGGGGTTTTGCGCAAATAAACGACCCCCCGATATGAAGTTGCTTGCCCGCCTGTTGATCGCTGCCTTCGTGGCCGCACCCCTCCTGTCCGCTTCCGCTGCGGAGGAGAAAAAGCCCGTTGCCGCTGCTGCGGCGGCTGCGCCTGCAGCGGCAGCCGCGCCCGCCGCTGCCAAGCCGGACCTCAAGCTCGGCTCGGACAAGTTCGCTGCGGTTTGCGCGGCCTGCCATGGCGCCGACGGCAATTCCGGCGTCCCGGCCAACCCCAAGCTGGCGCAGCAACACCCCGAATACCTGGTCAAGCAGTTGCAGGAATTCAAGTCCGGCAAGCGCGCCAACCCCATCATGCAGGGCTTTGCCGCCCAGCTGTCCGAAGCGGACATGAAGAACATCGCCTGGTGGGTGGGTTCGCAGAAATCCAAGGCCGGCTTTGCCAAGGACAAGGACATGGTCGCCCTGGGCGAGCGCATCTACCGTGGCGGCATCGCCGACCGCCAGATCGCCGCCTGCGCCGGATGCCACAGCCCCACCGGCGCCGGCATCCCCTCGCAGTTTCCGCGCATCGGCGGCCAGCATGCCGACTACACCGCTGCCCAGCTGACCTCTTTCCGTGACGGCGTCCGCAAGAACAGCCTGCAGATGAACCAGGTCGCCGCCAAGCTCAACGACCGCGAAATCAAGGCCGTGGCCGACTACATCGCCGGTTTGCGCTGAACTTAAAGGCCGGCGCGGGGAACCAAGCGCGGCCGCAAGACACCTACAGGCGGGATCTGCGGATACCCGCCTTTTTTCTTTGAGAGACATACTTCCCTCATGACAGCTTCCACCGAAGGCCTTCGCGTCAGGACTGCCTCGCCGGCATTGCGCGCGGCGGTGGAACTGCTGTCGTCGATGCGCTTCTCGATCTCGCTGCTGTCGATCATCTGCATCGCCTCGGTGATCGGCACGGTGCTCAAGCAGGGCGAGCCGGCCGTCAATTACGTCAACCAGTTCGGGCCGTTCTGGGCCCAGCTGTTCATGGCGGTCAAGCTCAACGCGGTCTACAGCGCCTGGTGGTTCCTGCTGATCCTGGCCTTCCTGGTGACCAGCACTTCGCTGTGCATCGCCCGCAACACGCCCAAGATCATGGCCGACCTCAAGGCCTACAAGGAAAACCTGCGCGAGCAGAGCCTGAAGGCTTTCCACCACCGCGCCGGGGCGCAGCTGGAAGAATCGCCGGAAGCGGCTGCACAGCGCATTGGCAAGACGCTGGCAGGTGGCGGCTGGAAGGTCAAGCTGCAGCAGCGCGACAACGGCTGGATGGTGGCGGCCAAGGCCGGCGCGGCCAACAAGATCGGCTACATCGCGGCCCACAGCGCCATCGTGCTGGTCTGCGTGGGCGGCCTGCTCGATGGCGACCTGATCGTGCGCGCGCAGATGCTGTTCAACGGCAAGACGCCGTATGCAGGCGGCGGCATGATCGCCGACGTCAAGCCCGAACACCGCCTGGCCGACACCAACCCGACCTTCCGCGGCAACATCCTGGTGGCCGAGGGCACGCAGTCGGCCACGGCCATCCTGGCCCAGTCCGACGGCATCCTGCTGCAGGAGTTGCCGTTTGCCA
>CALRME020000074.1:0-9069 GCA_943369045.1 Sphingobacterium thalpophilum | reverse complement strand
GCTCGCCGCGGCGCTCGGCTTCCTCGATGATGCTGGCCGCCAGCCGGTCCTTGACCGAGCCGGCCGGGTTGAAGAACTCGGCCTTCACATACAGGCGCACGTGCCTGGGTGCAATCCGGTTCAGGCGGATGCACGGGGTGTTGCCGATGGTGTCGAGGACGTTGTCGTACAGGCGGCCGCGGCCTTCGGTGGTTCGGGATTGCTGCTGTGCCATGGGGACCTCCTGCGTGGAAACAAGGGCCTTGATCGTACCGGGTCAGCCTGTCGCCTGCAAAGCACAGGTGACAGAAGCAAACTGGACCTGCGCCTATGATCCTGGCTCCACACAGAGGCATCACGGAGCATCATGGATTTCGACGACGTCATACTCGGCCGCCGCAGCATTCGTGGCTACAAGCCTGACCCGGTTCCACAAGCGCTGATCGAGGAGATCATCGGGCTGGCCATGCGGGCGCCCTCGTCGATGAACACACAACCCTGGAACTTCTATGTCGTCACGGGCGAGCCGCTAGCACGCATCCGCAAGGGCAACACGGAGCGGATGGCGGCCGGTGTGCCTCAATCGCGGGAATTCCGCACGGGCCAGGCTTTTGCGGGCCAGCATCGTGAGCGGCAGATCGGTGTGGCCAAGCAACTGTTCGCTGCCATGGGGATCGCGCGGGACGACCAGCCCATGCGCCAGGACTGGGTGATGCGCGGCTTTCGCCAGTTTGATGCGCCCGTCTGCATCATCGTCACATACGACCGTGCGCTCGATGGGAGCGACGACACACCCTTTGACTGCGGTGCTGTGGCCACGGCGCTCGTCAACGCGGCCTGGTCGCGAGGCCTGGGCTGCGTGATCAACAGCCAGGGCATCATGCAGTCACCGGTGGTGCGCGAACACGCCGGCATCGCCGACGACCAGATCATCATGAAGAGCATCGCTCTCGGATGGCCCGACGAAAGCTTCCCGGCCAATGCGGTGGTTTCCGAACGCAAAAGCGTTGCTCAAGCGGCCGTCTTTGTCGGGTTCAACGGCGGCTCGCGGGCCGAAGATGACCTGCGGCCCGCGTGAACACTGCTTGGCTGCTTTCGATTAGGGCAGACATTGCCCAGTCAAAGACATTGGAGCTTTCTAGAGCACCAGGATGGCGCGAAAGTCGTTGACGTTGGTGTGGGTTGGCCCGGTGACTACCAGGTCGCCCAGCGCGTCGAAGTATCCGTAGGCGTCGTTGCGGCCCAGGTAGCTGTCGATCTTCATGCCCTTGCTGGCGGCGCGCGCGAGTGTGTCGGGCGAGACAAAAGCCCCGGCGTTGTCTTCGACGCCGTCGATGCCATCGGTGTCTGCTGCCAGTGCCCACACATTGGCCTGCCCCTGCAGCGCTTGTGCGAGGCCCAGGCAGAACTCTCCGGCGCGGCCTCCGCGACCCTTGGACGTGCCTTCGGGCTGCTTCTTGATGGTCACTGTGGTTTCGCCGCCGGAAAGGATCACGCAAGGCTTCGCAAACGGCTGGCCGCGATGGGCGACGGCGCGGGCCAGCGCGGCATGCACCTTGCCCACTTCGCGCGATTCGCCTTCCATCTCGTCGCTCAGGATGTAGGCCGGTATCCCTGAGGCACGCGCTGCCGCGGCCGCTGCCTCCAGCGACTGCTGCGGCGTGGCGATCATGTGGACCTCGTGGCCGGTGAATGCCGAGTCGCCCGGCTTGGGTGTTTCCAGCGCGCCCTGCTCCAGCAAGCTCATGATGTCGCCGGGAATGGCGATGTTGTAGCGCTGCAGGATGGCGATGGCATCGGCGCAGCTCGTCGCGTCGGGCACCGTCGGGCCGCTGGCGATGATGGACGGGTCGTCGCCGGGCACGTCGCTGATCGTCAGCGTGACCACGCGTGCCGGCGCACAGGCCGCCGCCAGGCGCCCGCCCTTGATCCGCGAGAGGTGCTTGCGCACGCAGTTCATCTCGGAGATGTTGGCGCCCGAGTTGAGCAGGTCGCGGTTGATGCGCTGCTTGTCTTGCAGCGTCAGCCCTTCGGCCGGCAAGGTGAGCAGCGCCGAGCCACCGCCGGAGATGATGCACAGCACCAGGTCGTCAGCGGTCAGGCCCTGCGTGAGTGCGAGGATGCGTTGCGCCGCTGCGAGGCCTGCTGCGTCGGGAACGGGGTGCGAGGCCTCCACCAGTTCCAGCCGTTGCGGCAGGCCCGGCGGGCGGGGTGGGATGTGGTGGTAACGGGTGACGACCAGGCCTTCCAGCGGCGCATCGGCCGGCCACAGCGCTTCTACCGCCTGCGCCATCGAGCCACCCGCCTTGCCCGCGCCCAGCACGATGGTGCGGCCCTTGGGGGGCTTGGGCAAGTGCGCCGCCATGTTGTGCAGCGGCAGCGCACGCAGCACGGCCGCGTTGTACAGGTGCTCGAGAAATTCGCGGGGGGCTTTGACAGGATCAGGTGCGGTCATTCTTGTCTCCGGCCGCCATTGTGACTTCGTAACCTGACCGTAACTGCGGGGCAATTAGCCCCGCTGCCATCAGTTCACTTTTGCGCCGGCCTGGAACCAGTTGCCGATCAGTGCCCGCTCGGCGTCGGTGATGCCCGTGCTGTTGCTCATGGGCATGACCTTGGTCACCACCGCCTGCTGGTAGACGGCCTGCGCGTGCTGCTTGAGGCTTTCGGGCGAATCGAGCCGCACGTTCTTCATTTGCACCTGGGCACCGTGGCACAGGTAGCAGCGCTGCTCCAGCACCTTCTGCACCTCCGCATAGCCGATGACGGCGGGCTTTGCTGCCGCCGGTTGAGGCGGCTTGATGTCCGGCCTGAGCCAGGCGATAACGCCCACGATCACGGCCAGGCCCACCAAGGCGTAGGGCAGCGGGTTGCCGTTGCGGCCCAGCTTGTAACCGTGGCGCATGACGAAGAACTGGCGGATGGCCGCGCCGGCGAACATCATGGCGATCAGCACCAGCCAGTTCTGCGGGTGGCTGTAGGTGAAACTGTAGTGGTTGCTCAACATGGCAAACAGCACCGGCAGCGTGAAGTAGGTGTTGTGCACGCTGCGCTGCTTGCCGCGCTTGCCGTGCACTGGGTCCACCGGCTGGCCGGCCTTGATGGAAGCGATGACGGTCCGCTGGCCAGGGATGATCCAGAAAAACACGTTGGCGCTCATGGAGGTGGCGATCATCGCGCCCACCAGCAGGAAGGCGGCGCGGCCGGCAAACCAGTGGCAGGCCAGCCAGGAAGCGACGCACACCAGCACCAGCACCAGGGCGCCGACGATGGCATCGCCGTTCTTGCGGTTGCCAAAGAACTGGCAGATCGCGTCGTACAGCATCCAGAACACGACCAGGAAGGACAGCGCCACGCCGATGGCCGCGCCCGGCTGCCAGTCCATCAGCGACTTGTCGATCAGGTAGGTGCTGGCGTTCCACAGGTAAGACACCGTGAACAGCGAGAAGCCGGTTATCCAGGTGGTGTAGCTTTCCCAGTAGAACCAGTGCAGGTGGCCGGGCAGCTGCGGCGGCGAAACGGCGAATTTGACGGGGTGGTAGAAACCTCCGCCGTGCACGGCCCAGAGCTCGCCGCTCACGCCTTGCTTCTTCAGATCCTCATCGACCGGCGGCGTCAGGCTGGAATCGAGGAAGACAAAGTAGAACGAGGAACCGACCCAGGCGATGGCGGTGATGACGTGGACCCAGCGCAAGAGCAGGTTGGCCCAGTCGAGGAGATAGCTTTCCATGGCGCTTCAACCTTGATGAGGGAACCTGCTCACCACTGCGGGCGCTCTGAGCAGAAATGTGGCCGCGAACAAGGGAACGATGGTGTTGCCCGGCTCCGCTGCGACCTGTGGACGGAAGTGTATACAGTTTTTCAAGCCCATTCCAGTCCTTTTCATGGCGGTGTATTCAGGGTTTTCCCATGAGGTCCGCCTGCAACAACTGTGCCGCCACGCTGACCGCGATCACTTCCGGCTCCTTGCCGGCGATGCCGGGCAGCCCGATCGGGCAGGTCACGCGCGCCAGTTCGGCTTTGCTGAAACCGCGTTCTTCGAGCCGGTGGCGGAAGGTCGCCCACTTGGTCTTGCTGCCGATCAGGCCTATCCAGGGCAGGTCGTTGCTGGCGCGCAAACGCGTCAGGCAGGCGGCGACCACGTCCAGATCCTCGGCATGACTGAAACTCATGATGAGCACGCGCGAGCCCGGCGCCAGGTCCTTGACCGCCGCCTGCACCGGATCGGAATGCTCGCAGCGCACGCTCTCGGGCACCTGCTCGGGGAAGATCTCGTCGCGGCTGTCGATCCAGGTCACGGCAAACGGCAGCGGGGCCAGCACATGGACCAGCGCCTTGCCCACGTGGCCGCCGCCGAACAGGGCCAGGGGTTGGCGGCCGGCCGCCAGCAGGCCCTGCAGCCGCGGCAGGTCGGCGGCGGTGACTCGCTCATAGCCCAGATGCACCACTCCGCCGCAGCACTGGCCCAGGCTGGGGCCCAGGGCGTAGCGCACGGGAGTCTCTGAAACCGCCGCTGCAGGCGCTGCCAGGCGGCGCCGCGCTTCGTCGATCGCCTGGAATTCCAGGTGCCCGCCGCCTATGGTGCCACTCACGGCGTTGGCGAAAACCCCCATCCATGTGCCTTTTTCACGGGGTACGGAGCCCTGCGATGCTTCCACACGCACCAGAACCGCGTCTTCGCGCGACAACCTGGCTGTGAAATCATTCATGATGTTCATGCTTCAATCGCCTGCAAGCGGGCCGCAGCGGAATCTATTGGTAACAGCCGTCATCGAACTGAGCCTTCGCCCGTTAGACACAGACCTCCGGAGACAACGATGAACCGAATTTCCCTTTCGCTGGCCGCCACCGGCGCCGCCGCGACGGCAGCCGCCTTGCTCGTCGCCTGCTCCAGCCCCATGCCGCCCGCGCCCGACGCGCCCGCCACACCCCCGCCCGTCAGCGCCACCGTCACAGCCCCCACCGCTGCCCAGGCGGCCGCCGCCCCCATCGCCACCTCGCGCAGTTCCAACGCCGCGAACCCCCGGGCCTACCGCCAGGACGCCGCCAGCCACCTCTACGGCATCAACCGCGACCGCATCTACAAGGGCCGCATGCCGCCGCTGCTCTACGCGATCGGCGTGCTCAACGTGAACCTCGATTCCAACGGCCACGTCCGCTCGCTGGACTGGATGCGCGCGCCCAAACACGCGCCGGAAGTAGTCGCCGAGATCGAGCGCACCGTGCGCGCCGCCGCGCCCTATCCCGCGCCCGCCCGCATGGGCCGCGTCACCTACACCGACACCTGGCTGTGGCATGTGAGCGGGAAGTTCCAGCTGGACACGCTGACCGAGGGGCAGGACTGATCGCATGGCGAACCAGGGTCAGGAGCCCCGGTAGGTGGAATAGCTCCACGGACTCACCAGCAGCGGCACGTGGTAGTGCTGGTCGGTGTGGGCCACGCCGAAATCCAGGCTGACGCGGTTGAGAAAATTGGGCTCCGGCAGCTCGACGCCGCGGGTCTTGAAATACGCCGCCACGTCGAACACCAGCCGGTAGGTGCCCTTCTTCAAGCTCGTGTTGTCGTACAGCGGGCCATCGGGGTTGCGGCCGTCGCTGTTCAACGAAAACTCCTTGACCAGTGTGGCGCTGTCGCCACTGGTCGTGTAAAGCTGCACCTTCATGCCCGCCGCGGGGCCGCCGTGCATGGTGTCCAGGACGTGTGTGCTCAGGCCCATGGCCGCTCCTTCAAGGGTTGTATAACCGATTGCCTTCGGTTGGTCGACAGAAGTGTATACACTTTTTTGATTTCGGGCTATCATGCCGGCCATGGAATCTTCCACCACCAGTTCGATCGTCGAGGCGCTCACCCGCGCCATCGTTGACCACCGCCTGCAACCGGGCACCAAGCTGGCTGAGCAGAAGCTGGCCGACCACTTCGGCGTCTCGCGCACCCTGGTGCGCCAGGCCCTGTTCCAGCTGGCCCAGAACCGCCTGATCCGGCTCGAGCCGGCACGCGGCGCCTTCGTCGCAGCACCTTCGGCCACCGAGGCGCGGCAAGTGTTCGCCGTGCGCCGCATGCTGGAAGCGGAAATGACGCGTACCTTCGTGCGCGAGGTCACGCCGGCCAAGATCCGCGCGCTCAAGGAACACGTGGCGCAGGAAAAGGTCGCGGTCGACAAGGACGACCCGGCGGGCCGTACCGAGCTGCTGGGCGACTTCCATGTGCGCATGGCCGAGCTGATGGGCAACGAGGTGCTGGCGCAGATGCTGGGCGAGCTGATCTCCCGCTGCTCGCTCATCACCCTGATGTACCAGAGCGCCGCCGAAGCCGAACACTCCAACGACGAGCACGCCGAAATCGTCAAGGCCCTGGCCGCGAAAGACGAGGAGCGCGCTGTGCGCCTGATGACCGAACACCTGCTGCACGTCGAGGAAGGCCTGGAGTTCGACAAGCAGGTTCCTACCCACGATATTTCACTGGCCTTGTCATGACTTACGACAGCACAGCCCCCTATCCGCGCGACCTCGTCGGCTACGGCGCCAAGCCTCCCCATGCGCAATGGCCGGGCCAAGCCCGCATCGCGGTGCAGTTCGTCCTCAACTACGAGGAAGGCGGCGAGAACGCGACGCTGCACGGCGATGCCGGCTCCGAGCAATTCCTCTCCGAGATGTTCAACCCGGCCAGCTTCCCGGACAGGCACCTGTCGATGGAAGGCATCTACGAGTACGGATCACGCGTGGGCGTCTGGCGCCTGCTGCGCGAATTCGAGAAGCGCGGGCTGCCACTGACTGTGTTCGGTGTGGGCATGGCCTTGCAGCGCCATCCGGAACTCACGGCCGCTTTCAAGTCGCTGGGCCATGAGATTGCCTGCCACGGCTGGCGCTGGATCAGCTACCAGAACATGGATGAAGCCACCGAGCGCGAACACATGCGCCTGGGCATGCAGGCCATCGAGCAGCTCACGGGCGAACGGCCGCTGGGCTGGTACACCGGCCGCGACAGCCCCAATACGCGCCGGCTGGTGGCCGACTACGGCGGCTTCGAGTACGACAGCGACTACTACGGCGACGACCTGCCCTTCTGGATGAAGGTCAAAAAGACCGACGGTGCGGTGGTGCCGCACCTGGTCGTGCCCTACACCCTGGACAGCAACGACATGCGCTTTTCGCTGCCGCAGGGGTTTTCGCAGGGCGATGACTTTTTCACCTACTTGCGCGACAGCTTTGACGTGCTCTACGCCGAGGGCGATGAGTCCCCGAAGATGCTGAGCATCGGCATGCACTGCCGCCTGCTGGGCCGCCCGGGCCGTATCGTGGCGCTGCAGCGCTTCCTGGACCATATGCAGAAGCACGACCGGGTCTGGGTCTGCCGCCGCATCGACATCGCGCGGCACTGGAAGCAGGCCCACCCCTTCAAAGGCTGAAGATGGCAATCACCCTGGAACAACTGAACGCGGCCACGGCCGCTGAAGCCGCCACGCTGCTGGACGGCCTGTACGAGCATTCGAACTGGATCGCCGAAGCCGCGTTGGCGCACCGGCCCTTCAAGTCGCTGCCGCAGCTCAAGCACCAGATGGCGCGCATCGTGGCCGAATCGGGCCGCGACAAACAGCTCACCCTGATCCGCGCCCACCCCGAACTGGCCGGCAAGGCCATGGTGAGCCAATCGCTCACCGCCGAGTCGACCAACGAGCAGGGCAAGGCCGGCCTGACGGACTGCACGCCGGAAGAATTCGCGAAGATCCAGCAGCTCAACACTGACTACAACGCGAAGTTCGGCTTCCCCTTCATCCTGGCCGTGCGCGGCCCGCGTGGCACCGGCCTGTCGCGCCAGGAGATCATCACCACCTTCGAGCGGCGCCTGGCCAACCACCCGGACTTCGAACTGGCCGAAGCCCTGCGCAACATCCACCGCATCGTCGAAATCCGCCTGAACGACAAGTTCGGCGTGGAGCCGGTGCTGGGCAACATCGTCTGGGACTGGCAGGAGAAGCTCTCCCAGCACTCCGACCCGGGTTTCGCCGAGAAGGGCCAGCTCACCGTCACCTACCTGACCGACGCGCACCGCGCCTGCGCCCAGCGCATCTCGGCGGCGATGAAGGACAGCGGGTTTGACGAAGTCGGCATCGATGCAGTGGGCAATGTGGTCGGGCGCTACAAGGCGGCCAAGCCCGGCGCCAAGACGCTGATGACCGGTTCGCACTACGACACCGTGCGCAACGGCGGCAAGTACGACGGGCGGCTGGGCATCTTCACGCCCATGGGCTGCGTGCGCGAGCTCTCGCGCGCCGGCAAACGCCTGCCGTTCGACTTTGAAGTCATTGGCTTTGCCGAAGAGGAAGGCCAGCGCTACAAGGCCACCTTCCTGGGCTCGGGCGCGCTGATCGGCGGCTTCAACAACGCCTGGCTGGACCAGAAGGACGCCGACGGCGTGACCATGCGCGAGGCCATGCAGCATGCCGGCCTGTGCGTGGACGACATCCCCAAGCTGCGCCGGAACCCGGCCGACTACATCGGTTTTGTGGAAGTTCACATCGAGCAAGGACCGGTGCTCAACGAAATCGACCTGCCGCTGGGCATCGTCACCTCCATCAACGGCGGCGTGCGCTACCTGTGCGAAGTAGTGGGCATGGCCAGCCACGCCGGCACCACGCCGATGAACCGCAGGCGCGATGCGGCGTCGGCCGTCGCTGAACTGGCGCTGTACCTGGAGAAACGCGCGGCGCAGGACGGCGACTCGGTCGGTACCATCGGCATCTGGACCGTTCCCGGCGGCTCAACCAACGTGGTGCCGGGCCGCTGCCAGTTCACGCTGGACATGCGCGCGCCCAACGATCCTCAGCGCGACGCCCTGGTGGCCGACACGCTGGCCGAGCTTGCCGCCATCTGCGAACGCCGCGGCGTGAGCCACACGGTGGAACAGACCATGCGCGCGGCGGCAGCGCCCAGCGACGCGGTCTGGCAGCAGCGCTGGGAGAAGGCCGTGGACTCGCTCGGCGTGCCGCTGTACCGCATGCCCAGCGGCGCCGGCCACGACGCCATGAAGCTGCACGAAGTGATGCCGCAGGCCATGCTGTTCGTGCGCGGCCAGAACGCCGGCATCAGCCA
>CALRME020000073.1:0-9071 GCA_943369045.1 Sphingobacterium thalpophilum | reverse complement strand
ATCAACATCAACTACCCGCTCAATGAAGAAACGCGCGACGCATTCAAAAATCCTTCGTCCAAAGGCATATGACCCGTGTTGCTCTGATCCACGCCCTGGCGCATTCCGTAGCACCGGTCAATGAAGCTTTCGCGCGGGACTGGCCGCAGGCCCGACTAATGAACCTGCTCGACGACAGCCTGTCGCGCGATCTGGCCGAAAAGGGCGCGGGGCTGGACGAGGCCATGCACCGGCGTTTCGAGCGGCTGGCGGCTTATGCGGTGGATTCCGGCGCGCAGGGCATCCTGTTCACCTGCTCGGCGTTTGGACCATGCATAGAACGGGTGGCCCGCACCCATTCGGGCATCCCGGTGCTCAAGCCCAATGAAGCCATGGTGCAAGACGCGCAGGCCTTTGGCGGGCCTCTGGGGCTGATCGCCACTTTTGCGCCCACGCTTCAGTCCATGCCCGCGGAATTCCCGTTGGGCATGGACCTACGCCTGGTCTTGGCCGCGGGTGCGTTGGATGCCTTGAACGCGGGTGACCCTGCTAGCCACGACGGCATAATTGCCGGCCACGCGAAGGAGCTGGCGCAGGCAGGTTGTGGAGTGATCGCGCTGGCTCAGTTCAGCATGGCCCGCGCCCGCAGCGTTTGCGAGCAGGCGTCGGGTTTGCCGGTGCTGACTACAGTCGATAGTGCTGTGCAAAAGCTTCGCCTAATGGCTTCCTAAGGAGTTCCCTAGCTCGGTTCGCACAAATCTCGCCCGGGGTTGTTGGGATATTCATTGTCGAGAGTTCCAGCAGGCGCGGGGCGCATCCTTGAGGAACTGGTTAGTCGATGTGCAGAAGCTGCCCGACTGTGCGTGTTTTGCGTGAGTTTTGGCTAGGCTGGCCAGTCTCCGATTTCCCATACGAGATCTTTGGTCGGTTCTCAGACGGAACTCAACTATCGAGTCGGTGTCCCTTGACGACCGAACTTCTTGTCCAGATGGCACAGACGCCCGCATACCTTATGACGCTCCCAACGCGCAATCAAACCGCTGAACCAGAAGCGTCTTCCCGAGCGCCGCGAAGAGGTAAGGCGATATAGAAATGCTGCTATCACGATAAGTGCTTTTATCGAGATAGACGGCTCCGTAGTGATGGCTGCTTCGGGTCGAAAGCAGCCAAGCAGCATCTCCGCGCCCTGCAGGCCATTTTCGGCCCGCAAGGCGCGCGGAAATTGCTTAGGCGGAATTTGGACACGTGTCGCGACGGGCTGCTTTCGGCCAGAAGCAGACATGCTGTGGGAGGGCGAGGAAAGAATCATCGTGATGAGCAAGAACCTTTCCGCCTGAGCGCTCTGGAGCGGCGATATTGAATGCGCAACGTCTGCTTTGGGTCGAAAGCAGCCTTATCTCGATTAACGGGGTACCATTTGGGGTACTAGCCGAGACAGATGGCAAAAATGCCTTTGTTGACAGCTAGTTAGGCTCCCGATACTGCTGCCACCCTCTCCGCCAAAACCAACACGCCACGCCGGCTTCCCGCCTGCGTGGCGTTTTGTCTTGATGCGCTCCCAGAGCGGCCTGCAGCCCGAAAAGCCCCGCAAGGGCGCACGGATACTGCTTGAGCGGGGTCAGCTGACCGCAGCCCGCCAGCCGCCTTCCAACCGCACGAAACCCTCTGTCGAAGCGACGTCAAAGCGGCCGTCACCGGGCTGCCAGGCCTGCCGCTCGACTTGCACACGATCACCGTCGATGCGGATGACGTTGAACGAATTGGTTTCGCCGCGGTGGCGCGTGGAGGTGGCAGTCCCGGCCTGGATCACCAGTGCCGAATAGCCGTCCATCGGGAAACGGTTGGCGGTGTGGCCGGTGTGGGTCACGTGCAGGTGCCCGGCCAGCAGGATGTCGGCGCCGGCTTCGCGAAAGACCGCCATCGCCTTCTTCGCCCTGCCCACCAGGTCATCCCCGTCATGTCCGCCGGGCAGGTCGAACGGGTGGTGGGTGACCACGACCTTCATCTTGCCTTCGCCCTGCGGCGCCATGCGCTCGTGCAGCTTTTGCATCTGCTCCTCATTGATGCGGCCGTCTTTCCACGTGAGCGAGCGTGCGGTATTGATGCCCGCCACGGCAATTTCGTCGTCCGTGTAGAAGGGCTCCAGGTCGCACGTGACGAAGCGCTTGTATTTGGTCAGAGGCTGCAGGAAGCGCTGGAAGAGGTTGTAGAGCGGCACGTCGTGGTTGCCCGGTACCACGATTTGCGGCTGCGGCAGGCTGTCCAGGAACTGGCGCGCCTGGCGGAACTGGTCCGGCCTGGCGCGCTGGGTCAGGTCGCCCGACACGACGACGAGGTCAGGTGCGAGCTGCGTGCACAGCGAGGTCACGGCCGCCACCACAGTGGCATCGGTCCGTCCGAAATGCAGATCCGACAGGTGGACTACGGTTCTCATGCGGCGGCCTCCTGCAAGGGCACGATGACGCGCAGCGCTGCGGGCCGCACGCTGTAGTTCAGCGGCGTCTGCATCATGAAAACCTCGCCGTCGGCGGCCACGCGCAGGTGCTTGCGCGGCGTGTGGACGATGAAGCCGGTGCCGGTGGCCACGTCGAAGTCGCGGGCCTGGTCCAGCCGGCGCAGCAAGGCCAGCCACGCTAGCTGGAACAGGCCGAAGCGGCCCATGTCCTGCGTGGCGTAGAGCGACAGCTGCCCGTCGGCGACGGTCGGGCGCTCGCCGATGCTGAAACCTTCCATGGTGTAGAGGTTGTTGCCGACGAATACAAAGGGCGTGCGCCGAAGAACGCGCTGCCCCTTCACTTCGATCTGCACACGCAGCACCGGGTAGCGTTTAAGCGCGGCGACACTCGCCTCCGCCAGCGCGCGCCACTTGCCCTTGCCCAGGCGCCGCTGGCGTTGCTCGCGGTCGCGCACGATGTCAGGGTACAGGCCCAGGCTGGAGTTGTTGATGAAGGTGCGGCCGTTGACCTCGCCCAAGTCTACGGGCGTCTCGTTGCCTGCCGCGACGTTGGCGATGGCCTGGTCCAGTTCCAGCGGAATGCCCAGGTCCTTGGCGAAATGGTTGAGCGTGCCCATGGGCAGAACGCCCAATGGAACCTTCCCGCCTGCGAGTACAGATGCGACGGCGCTCACGGTACCGTCGCCGCCGGCCGCTACGACCGCCTTCGCACCGCCTTCCAGTGCCTGTTGCACCGCCTGCGCGAGCTGGCCGCCGCCCTGGACGAGCGTGACACCGGCATCGACGCCGGCGAGCGCGAACTTCGCTTCCACGTCGCCCGGCCAGCCTTCTGGACAGCCCGTGCCTGAATGGGCGTTGGCGATGACGGTGATGGCGTGCGGCTTTTGCATCTGCCTATCGTGGCCCCGCAACTCAGCTCTTGCGAGATGGCATGGCCGCTTTTGAGGGTAGGCGGTGGCCTACCTGTGCCGGCTCAGCCCGGAAGGAGTGCGCCGTCGTCGGTGGACAGGCCTTCGGTGGTGCGGCAGGGGAGGCGGCAAATGCCGTCGGCGCCCGGCACGGCTTCTATGGTGAGCGCCAGGCCGCGCGCTTCCACGGCGCCGAACATGGACGCAAAGGCCGCATCGGCCGCATCGCGCCCCGTGGCCAGGCGGATGAAGCCCATGGGGATGGCTGTGCCTGAGGGGTCGAACATGTACCAGCGGTGGCCCATGAACACCTCCACATAGGCGTGGAAATCCTGCGGGCCCAGGGACGCATCCGCGCCGTAGTCGATGCCGGTGGTAAAGCGCGCAGGAATGTTTACCGCGCGGCACAACGCAATCATCAGGTGGGCGAAGTCGCGGCACACGCCCTGCTTTTCCACCAGCGTGTCGCACGCCGAGGTGGTGCCGCTGGTGCTGTTGGAAGTGAAGGCAACGTGGGCGCGGACCCAGTCGCAGATCGCCTGCACACGGTTGTAGCCCTGCCACATCGTGCCGAACTGAGCCACGGCAAAGCGGTGCAGCCGGTCCGATTCGCAGTAGCGGCTGGGGTAAAGGTAGGGCACCACATGGCCCGGCAATTCGGCCACCCACACCTCGGCAATCGAATCGGGCAATGCGCGGTGGTGTTCGATATCGACTACGGCGTCGTAGTGCAGGTGCAAGTCGCCCTGGTAGGCACGCAGCCGCAGATATCGCGTCCCGGTGGCGGCGTCTGTGTACGGCTGCGGGAGAAGCTCCTGGCTGCACTCCAGCCGTTCCTGCACCACGTGCTGGTGGCGGGTGCGGGCCGCCTGCACGTTGAAGATGAAGTCGGAGCCGGCGGTGTGGACGCCGTAATCCAGGTCAACCGAGTACTTCAGGCGTATCGGTGCGTGGTCTTGCGGCTGGTTCATTGGCCATGCTAGCACGCAGCCGGCCAGCATTTGCCTCCCAGCGCAGCGACAGCCGGGCAAAAGACAGGCGGCTTTGCTCGCCGAACACGTCCTGGCGCGAAAGTGTGTCCAGGTTCCGCGAAATGCGGCGTGCCAGCAGCACCCGGTGCGCCGGCGCCCGCTGCTGCATGAAGGCGGTCATGAGCGACAGCGTGGCCAGCCAAAGGGCGGTGCACGCCGCTTTGAGGGCATGCACTTGCGCCGGATGCGCCGCGTCGCCCATGCTCGGGCTCAGCCCGGGGGAACCGGCCGGCCGGCGGCGCGCAGCCGGTATTCCAGCGGCTGCAGTTGCTGGGTGAATTCCTCTATGGTGCGCAAGCGCTGCGCGCGCACGGCAGGATCGCTCACCGTGCGCATGCCGTCGGCAATTTCCCGGCGCTTGGCCTTGATTTCAGCAACCTGCGCCGTCAACGTTTCGGCTTCTGCCTCGGAAATGAGCCGCGGCGCCTGTTCACCCGGCTTGTAGCCCCACTCCTGGGGGCCGCTGGGCGGTACGCTGGAGCATGCGCCCACAAGGGCGGCCATCGAGGCGAGGACAAGGGTTTTTTTCATGGGTGGCGGCTCCGTGGGTGCTTTGACAACGCCATGGTAGCGCTGCAGGCGCTGCCTGTCCTGTCGGCGTGCGGGCCGGCACCAGGCACGCGGCGTCCTACAGGCAAGCACCGGCACGCTAGACTGCCGGCATGAAGCCCGACATGTCGCCCCGCGTCGCCACCCAGGCCGAATCCGACTGGGTGCAGGCCGAGCTCATCCGCAGCCTGATGGCCACCGCGCGCAGCACACAGTTCGTCGGGCTGCTGCTCATCCCCATCTTCCTGAGCGTGCTGTGGACCGATGCCACGCCGCAGGCCCTGCTGTTCTGGACGGCGTTCGCCGTCGCCGTGGCCTGCGTCAGGCTATGGGTGATCCGCCAGTACGGCCTGCGCATCCGGCGCACGGCGCCCGCGGTCCAGCTCGACTTTTTCCGCCGCTGGCGCCACATCTGGATTGCGAGCGCGCTGGTCTGGGGCCTGACCCCGGCCCTGTATTTCGACCGTTCGCCGCTGGCCGACCAGTTCATCTGCTGGCTGGCCATGGCCGGCGTGGCGATGTTCGGCATCAACAACTTTTCCAGCCACCTGCGCACCATGCGGGCCTACCTGAACGTGATGGCGTTGACGCCGCTGGCCGTGATGATGTGGCGCATCGGCTTCGAGCTCGGCTTCCAGGGGCCTATCTACCACTACTGGCTGGTGCTGCTGCTGGTGATCTTCTGGCAGCTGCTGCGCCAGGCAGGGCAGCGGCTGCACATGACGCACCGCAAGAATTTCGAGCTGCAGTACCGCAACAACCAGCTGATCGAATCGCTGCGCCGCCAGACGCAGGCTGCCCTGGATGCCGTGGAAATCAAGAACCGGTTCCTGGCCAGTGCGGCGCACGACATTCGCCAGCCGGTCCATGCACTGGGCCTGTACGCCGACTGGCTGGGCAGCGAGCCCGAACTGGTTAACGAGATCGCACCCAAGATCGTCGAATCGACCAAGGCGGTGAACGCGTTGTTCGATTCGCTGTTCGACCTGGTGCGGCTGGACTCGGGAAAGATCAAGCTCAACATCGAACTGGTTGATCTGGGCAAGCTGCTGCACGACCTTGAACTGCAGTACCGGCCGCTGGCCGAAGCCAAGGGGCTGCAGTTCCGCATTCACGTGGAGCCAGGCACGGCCGTGTCCGACCCCATCCTGTTGCAACGCATCGTCGGCAACCTGGTGTCAAACGCGGTGAAATACACCCAAAAGGGCGGCATCATGGTCGCCTCACGTGTGACGGCCAAGGGGCGGCGTATCGAGATATGGGACACGGGCATCGGCATTGCACCGGTCCACCAGAGCGAAATCTTCCGGGAGTTCTACAAGGTGCCAAGCCATTCAGGCACCGAAGACGGCTTTGGGCTGGGGTTGCACATCGTGTCGCGGCTCTCAAGCATCCTGGGGCACCCGCTGACACTGCATTCGCGGCCGGGCCGCGGGACGGTTTTTCGTCTCATGCTCAACCCTACCAACGAAGCCGATGCCCAGAACCGGGCGTCAGCTTCGATCTCTCAGCTCGTGAGCAGGCCGTGAACGCGGGCGTAGTGGATGGTCTGGGTGCGGCTCTTGACGCCCAGGCGGCGGAACAGGCGCCACAGGTGGACCTTGACCGTGTGCTCGCTGATGCCCAGTTCGTCGGCGATTTCGCGGTTTGACAGGCCGCGGTCGAGCATGATGATCAGCTGCTTCTGGCGCTTGGACAGCTTGTTGTCCGTGGGCGCGAGTTCCTCAAAGCCACCGTCGGCGTTGAGCAGGGCGCGCAGGGCGGCCCCGATTTCCTGGGCGCCCGACGACTTCTCGATGTAGATGTCGGCGCCGGCCTCGATGCACTGCTCCTCGGCGTCGGCCGCTGGCGAGGCGGAAATCACGGCCAGCGGCGTGTCGGGGTACAGGTTCTTGAGTTCACGGATGCCGGAGGTGCCAGTGGTGTCCGGGAGCTTCAGGTCCAGGCAGAAAAGCTCGGGCGTGCCGTGCGTCCTGACCGCCGCTTCAACGCCGCCCAGCTTGTCCAGCTCAACCACGTTGGCACCGCCGCGCAGGCGGCGCAGCAACATGACCACGGCGTCGCGCATCAGCGGATGATCGTCAATGACAAACAGGCTCATAAGGAAAAAATTCTTTCTGCCGAAAAATGTTCATGGGAAGGATAACTCCGAATGCAGTTTCCTGCATGAAGGCTTTTCCTTAAGCTGGCTCTTCAAACAGCTTTAGGACACTGGCGCTGCCGCCGCCGTCCAGCCACCAGGCCGCCGCCTGTTCCAGTGCTCCGCCATCCTGCTTTTTCAGCAAGGCGATCATCTGGCCCGCTTCCCTGGGCGACTCAAACGCAGCGCTTTGCATCAACAGCACGCCCTGCGCATCAAGCAGCTTGAAGTAGAACCTGCCGTCGGGCTCGCGGTACTGCTTGAACACCGGAAGCGCGGGTTTTGCGGATTTTTCCTTCTTCGCTGCTCCGCCTTGAGATGCCAGGTTCCGCAGGCCGACGGCGTGCCGCAGCTGTGCCATGAAAGGCGTGGCGCGGCCCCGGGCCTTTTGTGCGCCGCGCAGCAGGATCTGCTCGATCTGCGCCGGGTCGTTGACCAGCGACTCGTAGCGCTCCCGCATGGGCGCGATCTCGCGGTCGATGCGTTCGAACAGCATCTGCTTGGCATCGCCCCAGCCGATGCCCTCGGCATAGGCCTTGCGCAGCGCAAGCGTTTCATCAGCCGACGCAAACGCCTGGTAGATCTGGAACAGGGCCGAGCCGTCCACCTCCTTGGGCTCGCCCGGCGCACGCGAGTCGGTCACGATGGCGGCGATCTGCTTGCGCATCTGCTCGCGCGGCGCGAACAGCGGGATGGTGTTGTCGTAGCTCTTGCTCATCTTGCGGCCGTCCAGGCCCGGCAGCAGCGCCACCGATTCCTCGATCTGCGCCTCAGGCAGGGTGAAGTGCTCGCCATAGAGGTGGTTGAAGCTGGCCGCCATGTCGCGTGCCATCTCGATGTGCTGCGCCTGGTCGCGCCCCACCGGCACCTTGTGGGCGTTGAACAGGATGATGTCCGCGCCCATGAGCACCGGGTACATGAACAGGCCCACGCTCACGTCGGCGTCCGGGTCGTTGCCGGCGGCGTTGTTCTTGTCCACCGCCGCCTTGTAGGCGTGGGCGCGGTTGAGCAGGCCCTTGCCGGTGACGCAGGTCAGCAGCCAGGTGAGCTCGGGGATTTCCGGGATGTCGGACTGGCGGTAGAAGAACACGCTGTCGGGGTCCAGCCCGGCGGCGATCCAGGTGGCGGCGATCTCCAGCGTGGAGCGCTGGATGCGCGCGGGCTCGTCGCACTTGATGAGCGCGTGGTAGTCCGCCAGGAAGTAGAAGTTCTCGGTGCCGGACTGCCGGCTGGCGGCCACCGTAGGCCGGATCGCACCCACGTAGTTGCCCAGGTGCGGCGTACCGGTGGTGGTGATGCCGGTGAGGAAGCGGGTGGTTTTCATGTCAGCGAACGAGGGCCAGCAACGGAGAAATCAGGGTGTTGAGGATGGCATAGCTGGTGGTTACCAGCGGCGCCATCCACCAGGTGTTGAGCACGCCGAGCATGACCAGCCCCAGCACGATGAAAAAGCCGTAAGGCTCGATGCGCGCCACGGCATTGGCCGCCTTCCACGGCAGCAGGCCGACCAGGACGCGTCCGCCATCGAGCGGCGGGAGCGGAAACAGGTTGAACACGGCGATGATCAGGTTGGCCTTGACGCCCGCCTGCGCCATGTCGGCAAAGAAGCGCTCCTGGAAGCCGGCAGCAATCATGGCCACAATCAGCAGGGCCCAGACGATGGCCTGGATGAAGTTGGAAACGGGGCCGGCCAGCGCGACCCAGATCATGTCGCGTTTGGGCTTGCGCAGGTTTCCGAACTGCACTGGCACTGGCTTGGCGTAACCAAGCAGGTATGGGCCGCCCGGGACGGCCGCCGTCGTGAAAAGCAGCACCAGCGGCATCACGACGGTGCCGATGGGGTCGATGTGCTTGAGCGGATTGAGCGTGACGCGGCCCATCATGTAGGCCGTGTTGTCACCCAGGTAGCGCGCTACGTAGCCGTGCGCCGCCTCATGGATCGTAATGGCGAACAGGACGGGAAGCGCATAGACCAGGATGGTCTGGATAAGGTTGGAGTCCACTGGGCG